>JBPCUG010000119.1:0-7793 GCA_051011275.1 Cyclobacteriaceae bacterium
ACCATCCAATGTACTTTGGGATTGGTCTGCGACCCGGTGGCCGGATTGGTAGAAGTGCCTTGTGTGGTACGAAACGCCAGTGCAGCTGCCATTGCATTTAGCTCGGCTCAAATGGCATTGGCAGAAATGAGTGGTGTGATACCTGTTGATGAATGTGTAGAAGCCATGGGAGAAATTGGCCAAAGTATGGAGAACCGTTATAAAGAAACGGCTTTAGGAGGTTTGGCTAATACACCAACTGCCCAAAAAATAGCTAAGAAAGTATACCAGCATCCGGTATCCATCTTATCACCGGAATTTCAAAAGTTGGTGGCAAGATCACTGGCTGCCAAGGAGGTGAACTCCTGTATGGGCAGGGTCGTTGCCGCTCCTACCGCTGGGGCTTCTGGCATCATACCGGGTACACTCTACACACTGCAAGAGATCCATCAGTTGGAAGATCAAAAGATCCTAGAAGGTATGTTGGTGGCAGCCGGTATCGGATTGATTATCGAGCAAAAGGCTTCCTTGGCCGGAGCGGTAGGAGGCTGCCAGGCAGAGACCGGAAGCGCAGCCGCTATGGCGTCCGGAGCTATGATCCATTGCCTGGGTGGAACAATCGACCAGATATTCAATGCAATAGCGATCACCATCCAATGTACTTTGGGATTGGTCTGCGACCCGGTGGCTGGATTAGTAGAAGTGCCTTGTGTAGTACGAAACGCCAGTGCAGCTGCCATCGCCTACAGCTCTGCTCAAATGGCCTTGGCGGAAATGAGTGGTGTTATACCAGTCGATGAATGTGTAGAAGCTATGGGAGAAATTGGCCAAAGCATGGAAAACCGTTATAAAGAAACGGCTTTAGGAGGTTTGGCTACTACACCAACTGCCCAAAAAATAGCTAAGAAAGTATTGATCAGTGATATTGATATCCTGCCGGAAGAAGGCTCAGGAAATAGCTAACATATGAAAAACTTTCGAAAAAGTAATGGACCAAAAAACAGCACTGAAAAACATGTAGACGAATACCTTTTTTCTTGGGGCACCAGTTGCTGTTACTAAAAGCGTCCCCCCGATAGGGCTAAATAATACAGGTGTTAAAAAAGTGACACCAAACAGACCATATCTTTTCCACATTACCTTAAATCTTCGGCTACTACCGCTAAAAAACTTTTTGTTCTTAAACCTCTTAGACAGAAACCGCTGCTTTATTTGCTCACCTAAAAATGAGAAGATCAGGACACTAGTCATCATTCCCAAAATGGTAATCAAGACCGTCTCAAAAAGAGAAAATCCTGCGACTGCTCCCATAGTGGGACCGGCAATAAACTTTACTGAGCTGGCCAGAAATACGGATAAATACTTAAAAACTTCAGAAAACACTGGGGCTGTTGCTTAATACTTTATATGTGTAATAACCATAAATCAATAATAATACCAAACCTTCATAACGGCCCACTTCTTTCTTGTGCATCATCATAGGCAAAATCAATAATGTGATACCCAGCATCCAAAGCATATCGATGTTGAGGATAATATCATTGACCTCTATTTCCTTGATGAGGCTGGTAATCCCTAAAATGGACAAAATATTGAAAATATTGGAGCCCATTAAATTACCAACGGCCAGGTCAGTCTGGTTTTTAAATGAGGCGATTGAGGCCGTCACCAGTTCAGGCAAACTAGTACCCAAAGCAAGAACGGTAATACCCACTACCCTTTCACTAACACCAAAGTGGATTGCCAATTGCTTTGCCCCTTCGACAAACCAGTCTGAACCAAAGAACAGACCAAGGCATCCAATGAATATAAAACCAATATCCCGGGCTAAAGGTTTCCAACTTTTGGAAGAAACTTTTCTCTCTTTCGGCGTGGCATAGTTTGCCAGCCGATTTTCTCGGCGAGATTTACGGATCACAAATATCGTATACGCGGCTAAGAGTACAATGAACAGTACTCCTTCATAGGAATTCACCAACCCTTCCCTCACCAGGAAATAAAGCAAAAGCGACGAACCCATAGTCATGGGCCAATCGATCTTGATACTATCGGAATTTACCCGAAGTGGCCGAATCACAGCAGTTACACCCAACACCAAAGCCAGATTGCAAATATTGGAGCCGATTACATTGCCCATTGTGAGGTCGGGACTGCCCGAAAGAGCTGCATTGATACTTACAAGCAATTCTGGGGAAGAAGTACCGAAAGCCACAATTGTAAGTCCAACCACCAGTGGAGATATATGCAATCGCAATGCAATCTGTGAAGAGCCTTTGACCAAGAAATCGCCCCCAAGGATAAGAACAAACAGTCCGGCAAATAAAAGTACTATATTAAAACCCATACAAGCGCAAAAAAATCATAACCAGAGCATTTCAGATTTTATTTCCAAACGATAAATCTCCGGCGTCACCCAATCCAGGTACAATGTAAGCTTTATGGTTGAGTTTTTCATCCACAGCGGCAAACCAGAATGAATGGGGTAGCTCAATATGTTCCTCCAAATATTTTATACCCTCGGGAGCTGCAAATGCCGCCGCCACGTGGATATGTTTGGGCTGTCCATATTTCAAGAGAGCCTTTAAAGAAGTCACCATCGATTGACCTGTAGCTAGCATTGGATCAATCAGAATTAGGTCTTTGTCATTGATATTTGCTGTAGCCACATATTCCATGTTGATCTCAAAAGAGCTATCATTAGCTTCAGGGCTTCTGTAAGCCCCAATGAATCCACAATCTGACTGATTAAAAACATTTAGAAACCCCTCAAAGAAAGGAATGCCTGCCCTCATAATTGTTATCAAAACTGGTGCATCCATCAGCAGGTCCTCCTTTGCTGTGCCTAGAGGAGTAGCGACATCCGTGGCATTATAGTCAAGAGACCTGGATAACTCATAGGCAAGCACCTCTCCCAAACGGACCAGATTCTGTCGAAACTGGCTTCGGTTCTTCTGTACTATCTTGTCCCTCAGCTCAGCTACAAAATGATTGGCAATGGAAGGGGTCTCATTCAACACAAACATGCACTAAAAATTAAAACAATTCACCAAAGCTGTTTAAGTATTGAATATCAGGATGTAAAAGAACAAAAACTCTGGCAAAAAATTCTATAAATCATCTTATATTTTCCTTCTAAGTGCCAATAAAAAATTAGATATTTTGGCTTAGACGAATTCATGAATTTATTTTACATCGGATCTAAAATTCACCTTCTCTGTAAATACAGATGCCTGGTCCTTGGTAACCAATGATGTAAGGATTTAGCGATTATTAATGCTAATGAAATTATTAGAAAGTCTGTGTAGCCTACATGCTACCGCCGGTAACGAGTCGGCCGTAAAAGAATTTCTTATCGATTTTGTAAAAACTGAAAGTAGTCACTGGAAGGTAAAGCCTGAGGTTATCAGAGGTCCGGAATTGCAGGACTGCTTGATTTTGAAATTTGGCCGACCCAGGACTGCCGTTTTCGCTCATATGGATAGTGTAGGATTCACGGTTCGCTACCAGGATCAGCTTATCCCAATCGGGCAACCTGTGGTAAAAACAGGTTATACTCTGGTCGGATCAGATAACCTGGGTCCAATCGAGTGTGAACTACTTCTCGATGATAGTGATCAACAGAGATATAAATTCGGACGGGCCATAGAACGGGGCACCGATCTGGTTTTTAAATGCAATTTTCGTGAACAGGGAGATTTTATTCAGTCATGCTACCTCGACAACCGGTTGGGCATTTATAATACTTTACAAATTGCCAAAACCCTTGAAAACGGACTACTGGTTTTTAGCTGTGGAGAAGAACATGGAGGAGGTAGCGTCCCAATGTTGGCCAAATATACCTATGAAAATTTTCAGATAACCCAGGCCCTGATCTCAGATGTTACCTGGATCACCGATGGCATTGAGCATGGTAAGGGTGTAGTATTATCATTACGAGATGCCGGGATTCCCAGAAGGAGTTTTGTCAATCGCATTCTGCAATTAACCGAAGCCTCAGGGATCGATTTCCAACTGGAAGTTGAGGGCAGTGGATCAAGTGATGCCAGAGAGCTCCAGGCCTCACCATATCCTATTGATTGGTGTTTTGTAGGTGCTGCCGAGGATCATGTGCATTCTCCAGATGAGAAGGTGCACAAAGACGACATCCAGAGTATGGTGGATCTTTACACATTACTTATGGAAAACTTATGAATAAACATCGTAAAAATGGGTAGCATTAGCAGCCATACCCAAGGAAATAACTATATTTGCTGGCCCGGGAATCGGGTTTTTTTATTTCTGAGTTATGAAAATTGAAGATAAAGAATTTGAGCCTTTTATAGACGATAAGCAGATAGCTGTTAAGGTGAAAGAAATGGCCAACTTAATTAACCAGGACTATGCTGGTCGCAAGCCGGTATTTTTGGTAATACTCAATGGTGCTTTTATGTTTGCCGCTGACCTGATGAAGGAGATCGATCTTAGCTCGGAAGTCTCATTTATCAAATTATCTTCCTATCAGGATATGGCAAGTACCGGCCAAGTGCAGGAATTAATTGGATTAAACAATACCCTAGCTGGGCAAGACATCATTATCGTGGAAGATATCATCGATACTGGAGAAACCATGTCCCACCTTTTAAAGAAACTTGAAGAACTAGTTCCTAGATCGGTAGAAATCGCCACGCTGCTATTAAAACCGGAAATGCTTCAAAAAGATATCGAGATGAAATATGTAGGATTTAAAATACCAGCCAAGTTCGTGGTCGGCTACGGCTTGGACTATAACGGTTTCGGCCGCAATTGGAAGGAGATTCACCAGCTAAAAGAAGAGCACTAAATACACCCAATTGTCAATAAAAATTTTAAAGGCATGCTAAACCTGGTTTTATTCGGCCCTCCCGGTGCCGGCAAGGGTACCCAAAGTGAGAAGATCATCCAGAAATACCATCTCACGCACATTTCGACCGGAGATCTATTTCGAAAACATTTAGGCGAAGGTACTGAACTTGGGTCGCTGGCCCGGGAATATATGGATCAAGGTAAGCTGGTTCCGGATCAAGTAGTAATTGATATGGTTGATGACAAGATAAAATCCACCTACGAAGTTACTGGCTTTATATTTGACGGATTTCCAAGAACAGTAGCCCAGGCTCAAGCCTTAGATCAGTTGCTAGAAACAAAAGATACACCCATCACTGGGATGATCTCGCTTGAGGTACCTGAAGAAGAGTTAAAAGAAAGGATCCGCCTTAGAGGTCAAACCTCGGGTAGAAGCGATGATCAGGATGCGGAGAAAATTCAAACTAGGATAAGAGTATATCAGGAAGAGACCTTACCTGTAGCCCAATATTACAAAGCTCAAAATAAGTTAGCCAGCGTGGAGGGTGTTGGAGACATCGACGAAATATTTGAGCATCTATGTCAAGAGATCGACCAGCTCATTGAAAGCCCAAAAGCTTCTTGAGAAGGGGTGAATCACAAATGGCCTCATCTAATTTTATTGATCACGTTAAACTCTGTGCCCGTACGGGAGCGGGTGGAGCAGGTTCCGCCCATTTCAGACGAGAAAAGTTTGTTCCAAAAGGAGGACCTGATGGAGGGGATGGCGGACGAGGTGGGCATATAATCCTAAAGGGGAATCGTCAGCTTTGGACATTATTACATTTGAGATATCAGAAACATGTCATTGCGGGAAATGGTAGCCCCGGAGCCGGGAATTGCAAGACCGGCGCACAAGGAAAAGACATAGTACTTGAAGTACCATTAGGCACTATTGCCAGGGATGCAGAAACCAATGGAGTAAAAGTCGAAATCAACGAACATGGTGAAGAGCAGATCCTCACCCCTGGCGGCCGAGGAGGTCTAGGCAATCAACATTTTAAGACTGCAACCAATCAGTCTCCAAGGTATGCACAGCCGGGAGAACCAGGATTGGAAGAGTGGGTGGTACTAGAATTAAAGTTACTAGCTGACGTGGGACTGGTTGGGTTTCCCAATGCTGGAAAGTCTACTTTGCTTTCTTCAGTTTCAGCTGCTAAACCGGAGATCGCCGACTATCCATTCACCACATTGGTGCCAAATCTTGGGGTAGTGGCCTATCGGGATTATAGGTCTTTTGTCATGGCTGATATCCCTGGCATCATCGAGGGAGCAGCTCATGGCAAAGGACTAGGAACTCGATTTTTGCGTCATATTGAAAGGAATGCACTGCTCCTCTTTGTTGTTCCAGCAGATAGCCCTGATATTTCTAATGAGTACAAAGTGCTTTTAGAGGAATTGAAACAATACAACCCTGAGCTTTTGGATAAAAAAAGGATTTTGGCGGTTTCGAAATCAGATTTATTGGACGATGAGCTAACAGCTGCAATAGATAATGAATTGCCAACCGAGCTGCCTCACGTATTTATCTCTGCTATTACCAATCAGGGATTGGAACCCTTAAAAGACCTAATTTGGCAAAGTTTACAGTAAAGTAAGCCATATTTGTGTCAATATGTCAGACCGGAGGCTTTGGCAAAAAAATTGTCGCAACACAATAAGCATGATATTTTGAACTTGAATTTAGTTATGAAAACAGAAGATATAGACAACTCAGAACACACTGAGAATAAGGAAGAGCCAAAAGCTGAAAATGCTGAGGAGCAAGATGCAACCAAAACCGCTCTTTCGGAAGATGAAGAAGAAGGGACTGAGGAGGAAGAAATCGATGAGGTAGACAAACTTCAGGTTGAACTAAGTGAGGCAAAGGACAAGTACCTTCGACTATATTCGGAGTTTGAAAACTTCAGAAGACGAACTGCCAAGGAACGCTTAGACCTGATCAAAACGGCCAACCAAGATCTGATGGTGGCGCTCTTACCGGTCTTGGATGATCTTGAAAGGGCTATGAATGCTGCCGGAGATCAAGAGGCAAAGGCTTTGGTGGAAGGAATGGAGTTGATCCAGCAAAAATTCTCAAAGATCCTCAACCAAAAAGGTCTGAAATTAATGCCTGATGGTGTGGGCAAAGATTTTGATGCCGAGCTGCATGAGGCAATATCTCAGATCCCAGCTCCAAAAAAGAAACTGAAAAACAAGATCGTAGATGTAGTCGAGAAAGGTTACCTACTGGAGGATAAAGTGATAAGATACGCTAAAGTTGTAATAGGAACCTGATATGTCTAAAAGAGATTATTACGAAATATTAGGGGTAAGCAAATCGGCCAGCCAAGATGAGATCAAGAAGGCTTATAGGAAGGTCGCCATTAAGTTTCACCCTGATAAAAACCCGGATGACCCATCGGCTGAAGAGAAGTTTAAAGAGGCAGCTGAAGCTTATGAGGTTTTAAGTAACGAAGAAAAGCGTGCAGGTTACGATCGGTTTGGTCATCGCGGTGCTCAGGGTGGTGGCTTCGGCGGTGGCGGTGGCATGAGCATGGATGACATCTTCTCACAGTTTGGGGATATTTTTGGTGGCAGCCCTTTTGAAAGCTTTTTTGGTGGTGGCGGTGGAAGGTCTCGATCAAGGAGGGTTAAAGGATCCAACTTAAGGATCAAACTGAAATTGTCGTTGTCGGAAATTGCAAGTGGGGT
Organism: Cyclobacteriaceae bacterium; assembly: GCA_051011275.1. GTDB lineage: Bacteria > Bacteroidota > Bacteroidia > Cytophagales > Cyclobacteriaceae > JBPCUG01. The sequence continues at coordinate 7,534 of JBPCUG010000119.1, forward strand.
AGAAAAGAAAATCAAGGTCAACCGAAAAGTCGTTGCACCAGGGGTCACCTTCAAAACCTGTAATACTTGTGCCGGATCAGGTCAGGTACGAAAAGTAGTCAATACCATGTTAGGTCAAATGGTGTCGGCCAGCACCTGCCCCAGTTGCCATGGAGCTGGGCAGATGGTAGATAAAAGACCTTCTGAAGCAGATGGCCAAGGTCTGATAGGCAAGGAAGAGGTGATAAGCATTAAGATCCCCGCGGGAGTAGGTGATGGCA
>JBPCUG010000120.1:0-3870 GCA_051011275.1 Cyclobacteriaceae bacterium
ATTAAATTGATCGGAGAGCCAGGTCAACTATACAGCTATCAGAATGTTGCTTACAGTTTAATCGATCCGGTAATGCAAGCTGCCACGGGAAAGTCTTATGCCGCCCAAATGCAGCTGCATGTATTTGAGCCACTACAAATGAAAGATGCCTCTTTGAGCTATGATGAAATGATCAATCATCCGAACATTGCACTTCCACACGAGCAAAGTACACCAACAGAAATCACCACTACCTACTACAATGTAGCGCCAGCTGGTGGCGTCAATGCCAGCATTTCAGACATGGCCCAATGGCTCACTGCCCTTAATGGCCGGCGTCCTGAGATTATTTCTAAAACAACTTTGGGGCAGCTGTTTCGACCTCTGACAAAAACTCCAGTTAAGAATCGATACTTTGGAAAATGGGCGCAAATTAAGAAAGCCTATTACGGACTGGGGTTTCGTATTCTCGACTACAATAATGACTTGGTAGCCTACCATGGAGGGTATGTAAATGGCTATCGTTGCGAGGTGGCTGTCTACCCAAAGACAGGACTTGGCATTTGTGTAATGGCCAATGCGGCCACCGAGTTAAGCAATCAGTCTGTGCCGGCATTTTTGAATTTATACCAGCAGCATAGTAAAGCTATTGAATATTGGGAAGCACAGATTAGGGCGCGCCAGAAGTTGTCATTGCAGAAATGATTAAATGAGTTTCTGAGTGTATAGCCACAGGCCGCCAAAAAATAGGTTTAAACAAAGAGATGATATCAAATTTAATCGCATAGTCGAACGATAGTCCGCCGATGATATATCCCGACGAACTCGGTAAAGCCAGCCAAAGAAATACACCAGTATAGGGACCAGGAAAAGCTGGAAGACCAATGCAACATTCCAAGAATAGTAGCTCTTAAAATACCAAATAAAACCAAGGTTGGCCAAGAGAAAAACAAAGGCCGTGAAATAAAAAGTCCCTAGGATGCCCAACTTAATGCTCAGCGTTTGATCACCCCGGCGACCATCTTCTCCGTGCTGATAAACCTGGGTCATCGGATAAGAACCCCAAAGCAAAAGTGTTGATAATCCAGCTGGGATTATAATAGTTGGGTCAGCCAAATCACCCCAGGCCACATCATTAATGGCAAGGTACACCATTGCAAAAGTGAAGCTGCCTTGAAAGATCCCGGCCGCTAGCCACCCGATGATCGGATACTTCTTCAAACGGATATCCGGATGGCTATAAGCTTTTGAAACCAATCCGTAGATGAGCAGCATTAATGAAAACTGCCAACTGATTAAAAGTCCTAGTAACAGTGACAAGCCATCCAAAACTAGTGCTACCCAGTACAACTCCGTCGTGACGGGAGGTGGCTTCTTCAAGCCACCAATACTTTCTTTGTCCTTATCAAAATAGCTGTTATATGCATTGCTAGCCGGGTAAAGGAAAAAGTGTAATATGAAAAATACAAGTATGGTTTTATGGTTATCCGGGCTTGACGATGTAGCCAATGAAAAAAGAAACACCGGCAGTAGAAAAAATGAAAATGGGATCCGTAAGTGAAGCCAGGTTGATCTTTGAAGCATAGGAGAAAGATGATTTATTTTTTGGCAGAATAGGTTAAGGAATGCTGGAATAATGGAATGTTGGAATATTGCTGTCTTTAGAATTCCAAGCTACCAGTATTCCACTGCTCCATTATTCCAATATTAAGTACCAACGACAAAAATCAAAACCCTGTCCGATCAAAACCGGATTAGTAAACAAGTTATGCTTTTTTAGAGTATTATAGCAATATGAAGGCATACATCTCAGCTATGGGTCTGTCCAATCCGCCAAACCGCATTTCACAAAGGCAGGTAGCTGAGTTTATGGTCAAAGCACATCAATTGGAGGGTGATGCTGCACATCGTCTTAAGGCTTTGTACCGCGCAACTGGTATTGGCCACAGGTATTCGGTACTAAACGATTATGCCAAAAGTCTGGGGGAATTTGAATTTTATTCCAACCAGCTCAACCTGGAGCCGTTTCCCAGTACAGCCGAAAGAATGGCAATTTACAGACCAGCTGCCCTCAAATTAGGTACTGAGGCAATTGAAAGGTGCTTGGCTGGTGGTCAGGTCCCAAGCAGCCAAATTACACATCTGATTACTGTGAGCTGCACCGGCATGTACGCTCCCGGTCTGGATTTGGATCTGGTGAACGCTCTGTCCTTACCCACGTCAATAGAGCGAACGGCGATAAACTTTATGGGCTGCTACGCCGCTATGAACGCTTTGAAAGTAGGCAGGTCCATTTGCCAAGCGCAACCGGAAGCTAATGTTTTGATTCTTTGTCTGGAGATCTGCAGCATTCATTTTCAGAAAGAACCAACCGAAGATTATCTACTTTCGAATGCCCTGTTTGGTGATGGAGCAGCTGCTGTGTTGCTACAATCTCAACCCAATCATGAAAGAGCACTTCAATTGGTAAGTGCACATTGTGGCTTATTACCTTCCTCTCAAGAATCCATGGCATGGGAAATTGGCAACCTAGGATTTGAAATGAAGCTAGCTTCATATGTACCCGATTTGATAGGTGAAGGCATCCAAAGGCTTACTCAAAATCTTTTAAGCCAAGCGAAAATAGCTACTACGGCTATCGACTTCTACGCTATACATCCAGGTGGCAAAAAAATACTTGGAAAGGCGGAAGAAGCGCTGGGTATTTGTAAACAGCAAAACCTACCTGCGCACCAAGTCCTGAGGGAATATGGCAATATGTCGTCCCCAACAATTCTTTTTGTATTGAAAAAGATCTGGGACCAACTTGGTGATCAAGACCGGGAAAAGCACATTCTGGCCTTTGCCTTTGGGCCCGGTTTGACTTTGGAAAGTATGCTGTTTAAGGTAAGCTGATCAATCCCAACACATAAAATTAGTTCTATAAGTCTGAAGAATAGAACCTCTCTAAAATAATCAAAAGTGAAGTTTCTATCTGATTGTGATTGCGAAATTTTAGACTGTGGTCTTTAATATAATTAGCCACGGGAGATCCTGTTTCTAATGCCTTCAAAAGGTCCTTCTTATTTTCAATGTTGTGCACAACACCATTCATTACCAGTAGAAAAGTGTTCTCCTCTACAAACTTCTTTAGCTGCTCTCCCCGCCCATTGTTACCTGCTACACTCTTCTTTGCTTGAATATATAGTTGCACCTCATTCTGATCAAAGGCTAAGCGATAAATTCCCGGGGCAATAATTTCGGTGCTGTCTCGGATGTTTACAAAGTTTGCACTTTCAACCATAAAGTTATCAATACGCGTGTTGTCCAAAATAATGTTTTCTGTGAGCCCGTTCCTCACCATAGCAATCATGACTAGATCATTGTACAAGTCATAGTTCAATAGAATATTCTGATAGATCACTCCTTCAAAGGTCAAGCTGCCGGTAGCGTAAATGGCTTTATCCCAATATTGATGCCCCTTAATCGAAGGATAAAAGTACCTATATTGTTTGCCTTGTAGGATTTGCTGATGGTGTAAGCTTTCAAAAACTCCTTCGAAGTCTATAATTTCGCTTCCTACCGACTGCCCACCAGAGGTGCCCTGTCCAAAGCAATTAGAGCTCAAGGAAATCAACAATGTCAGAACTATTGTGCAGGTTACTTTTATCTTCATGGCATTTTCCTCCCGCGAACCGTAAATATTTTGGTTTCATATACTAGTTGCCCGGTGGCCGTCAGCCCGGTTACAACTATCTGGTAATCGCCGGAAGCATCCCCTGTGTAAAACAGTAACTGCTCAGGCTCGGTCGAATTTATCAATAGATGTGGATTCCAGTACAAAGTATTGCGGCGATCCGGTATTCTTTGATCGGTAGATGAGCTTCCATAGTTTGGTTGAAAAAAACTGAG
>JBPCUG010000121.1:0-4782 GCA_051011275.1 Cyclobacteriaceae bacterium
GTCCATAACCTACCAACTGTAATGGATGGGGAGATTGCCGATTTTATCGAGCAACTGCAGATCGCTGAGAATGCAGAGCGTCTCAAAGAAGGAACTACCAGTTGAAAAACATCCGTACCTGGATCAAGAAATTATCTACTGCAGGCTTTTTAATATTATTGGCCTGGACCCTCGCTTGCACACCCGAGGACGAGGTGATCACCGAAAGCATGCAAGCGCAATTGGCGTTTTCTACCGACACGGTTTTTTTTGATACCCTGTTTACCGATACGCTTTCCTTTACCCGACGCTTCAGAGTATATAATCGAAATGACAATGCGGTCAATATCTCCAGCATCCGGTTGGCACAAGATCAAAGCTCACCTTACAGCATTTGGGTAAACGGAGTCCGAGGCAAGTCCTTTAGCGACCAGGTACTTATGGGCGGCGACAGCCTATTGATCCTTGCTGAGGTCACCATAGCCTCTCGCGATGAGAATACTCCTTTTTTTGTGGAGGACTTGGTGGAGTTCAACACCAATGGCAATCAGCAATCGGTTCATCTGGTAGCTTGGGGCCAAGATGCCTATTTCTTTAGGCAAGATGCCATATTGGCCTGTAACACTACATGGCCTGCCGATAAACCACACGTACTATATGGATCCGTTCTAGTTGATGATGATTGTTCGCTTACCATCGAACCTGGTGCACAGATCTTTCTCAATCAAGGGTCTTCTCTATTTATAGAAGGGACCCTTAAAGCTGAAGGCACTGCCCAGGATCGCATTCGTTTCCAAAATGTGCGTCTGGATATTAAAGATGCTCCTGGACAGTGGACTGGTATTTTCTTTCTGGAAGGCACTAAAAACAATCGGCTTGATTTTACTGTGATCCGCAATGGTGAGGTAGGCATCCGACTAGGGGCTCCTGATAATGATACCATCCCCGATGTAGTGGTAAGCAATACCATAATCGAAAATATGTCAGGAACCGGGATACTGGCTTTTAACTCTGACTTACATGCCTATAATGTTTTGATCGACAATTGTATAAATGGGGCCGTAGGTAATTTTGCTGGTGGCAACTACTACTACGAACATTGTACATTTGCCAACTACTCATTTGGTATTTTCGCTGAAGCACCCGGAGTGGTTGTCACAGACAATTTAATTTTGGCGGATGAAAGTTTGCTGATAAATGACATCAACTTTCAGTTGCAAAATTGTATCGTTTGGGGTGACTCCCAAATGGGTGAGGAATTGGTGTTGAACAATGAAGGCGGCGCCGATTTCACCGCTTTATTAAGTAACAATCTGATTCGAAGCACAGAAGAGGTTTACAATATTAATAGTAATGTGTTAGGCACTAGTCCCGATTTCCCCAGCTTTCTTGATCCGGCTAACTTTGACTATCATCTCGACTCCTTGTCGCCGGCAAAGGACCTCGGGTTGCCATCATTAATACTTAGGGACCTGGACGATTCACTTCGAGATGCACTTCCTGATATCGGAGCATATGAAAGATTTGAGTAGCCATAGTATTTTGGCGATTACTCTTCCACTTCCTCTAGCAACATCAAGACTGCTTTATCCCCGGAAGCCACTACTGCTTTGTGTTTTGTACCTGACGGGATCACCATACCATCCCCGGCATTGAAGGTGACCAACTCTCCACCAAATACTATCGAAAGGGTGCCTTCAAGCACATAGCCGTAATGACCCTTTTCACACCATGTTTGTTCAACAAAGGAATCATCGAGTTCCAGAAGTCTCATTTTGTTTTCACCGAAGATCACTTCCTTTTGTTGGGCTCCGGGTTTTTGGGTCCAGTCTAAGCTGGAAAAATCAATTTTGTAGCTCATCATTTCGCTGGTAAGTCTAAAAAGTAACGGACACTTTAAATGCTGCCCCAAACTATGGTAAATTAATTATATTTTTAGAAAAAATAAACATGCAGATCCTTCAAAAAGAAATTCGTTTACCAGCTTACCCACGAGGATTTCATCTTGTAACCGATATTATCGAAGAGCAATTTGACCAACTCTATCAAATCAATCAGGGTTTGCTGCAAATTTTTATTAAGCACACTTCTGCCTCCCTCACATTGAACGAAAACGCGGATCCCACAGTAAGACAAGATTTCGAAAGTCACTTCAACAAAATGGTGCCGGAAAATGCCCCTTACTACAAGCATAACTATGAGGGACCTGATGACATGCCGGCTCACATCAAAGCGGCACTATTGGGAAGTTCCATTTTAGTTCCTATAACTAAGGGCCGGCTAAACCTAGGAACCTGGCAGGGAGTTTACTTGTGTGAACATCGAGATCACGGTGGTAGTCGACGACTAATTTGTACCGCTTGGGGTAGCTAGTTATTGTAAACCAACCAACCGGTAAAAATCAAAAGCAGTAATGCGGAAAGCCTCTCGGTCGCTTTCGTTAGCAAACAATGGATACTGCTTGTCATCTATCAAAACATACAACTTCTGCTCATTCAAAATGCTTTGATATATTTTGGTAACAAAGGCGAAGGTTTCAACCTTGTCTCTGCTTACCAATTTATGATGCTCATCTCTCTCACGCGCCAGAGCTTGTACCTCGATCGGGCTGTCTTCAGAAAAATATGGGCTGCTTGCCAAAGATAAGTATGCCTGATCCTTTCTCCAATCCATGGTAATTATTAGGATAAGATTAGGGTAGCTTGCCTCTTGGTTGCGATTGCCTAGAGAGAACATATTTTGACCATCCTGCTCCTCCAGATCATAATAATATTGTCTTACATTTTTGAAATACAATTCCGATGCATCCGTGGTATTGAAGTTGGGGCTGTAGGGATCGAGATCGTGATCACCCGAAGTTATGCAGCCAAAGAGAAGCCAAAAGCTTGTTGGAAGTACCCACCATTTCATGTTCAAAAATAAAACGAAATGGATGATGATCAAGTTTTAACTGGCCAGGTTGGGGATTTCGATTGAGAAGGTAGTGCCTACCAAAGGTTTTGAAGCCACCGAGATAGTGCCTTTCAGTTTTTCCACTGTTTCCTTCACAATGTACAGCCCCAGACCAGATCCTTGGGAATCAGTAGCTGCACGAAAAAACATCTCGAAGATGTTCTCTACGTAATCCTTTTCAATACCTCTTCCATTATCGGAAACTTCCAATATGGTTTTATGCTTCTCCACTTCCACCGTAATTTTTATGAACGGTTCATCCTTGGCCATGTCATGGTAACGAATGGCATTTGACAATAAGTTGTTGAATAGGATACTTATCCTTTTGGGATCAGATTGAAAATCAGTTCGTCCAGTTATCTCCTTTATGATCTGGATCCTTTTGGCACCTGGGAGATATTGTAGGTTCTCTATATTTTCAGAAATGATCTTCCGAAAATCTACAAGCTCTGGCTCCACATCCAGTCTGGCATTTCTTGAAAAGTGAATAATGTCCTTGATCAACCCATCAAGCTTTGAAACGCTTCCTTTCATTAAATTGAGGTATCCCTCGATCTTGGAATTGGTATTCTCCATCTTCGCGATGTTCACTAAACCTAATAAAGAAGAGAGAGGAGCGCGCAAATCATGGGAGGCACTATACACAAACCTGTCTAATTCGGTATTGATCTTTTTTAGTTCCTGGTTTTTTTCTCTGAGTAGTTCTTTTGAGACTTTTAGGTCAGAGATATCTACAATGGCTCCATCATAAATAACGTTGCCTTTAAAATCCTTAGTTAACAAACCACTTAAGTATCCCCAAAATTTCGAGCCATCTTTTCGCTTGAACTGCACTTCTTCATTTTTTAAATAACCCTGCTTAGCCAGCTTGTGTTTGATATATTCTCTATAGCTCGCGTCCGCGTATAAGTCTGTCGGATTTGCCGCTATAGCCTCTTCTTGGGTGAGGTTAAACATCCGGGCAAAGGCTTCATTTATATAGATGAAGCCATTTTCAGGAGTACTACGATAGATGCCTTCGTGCAAGTTTTCATTGATCGAAATAAGCAAATGCTCATTTTCTAAAATCTTTTCTTCTGCTTTTTTAATAGGTGTAATATCTTGAACGATTGCAAGCACACCAAGTTCCCCATTTACATCGACCAGATCCAAATTTAGCAGGGTATTAACCGGTTCTTCCCGATTGAGGTTAAAGCTTACTTCAAGATTGCGTACACATTTTCGCTCCTTAAGCCAGGATAGAATGCGCTCCGGATCCTTTGGATTTGTCCAGAACCCCAATTGCACCGCACTTTGACCGATCACTTCTTCCCTGGTCTTACCAATTACATGCAGCAAGACCTCGTTCACCTCAAGGAGAGTACAATCATCTAATTTGGCAATAACTAGTGGGATAGGCGCTGAATGGAACGCTTGGTAGTAGAGGCTTCCTGTATCATTAGAGGTTATGCCTCCTAACTCACCTTGGAGAGTGGTCGATAAATGATCGATCATACTGGCTGGCTGCTCGATGCTTACTATTTGAAAATATACAACATAGTGACAGTTGATCACCTCAAAAGGGATAGGGGCAACCAAAAGTCTTACATGGTCCTGATCGTCTAATGGAATGAAGACACTAAGTTGATCGGAGTTTTCACTTTCTGCCAGCCTAAAGCAATCATCAAGGGGTGCTTTTAGTACGGGGCAAACTACCTCTAGCAATGGACTACCTTCCAGATGATTCCCTTCGGTCAGGCATTTCTCTACTTCACCAAAATGCTCTATAACCACCAAATCCTGGTCAACTATTACATACGGATGCTGAAAGGGATTGCCGGTTGCGGGGTTGGAAAGAGCACTGTTTTTGGG
>JBPCUG010000122.1:0-8742 GCA_051011275.1 Cyclobacteriaceae bacterium
CATCCGGATTGAGCATGGGTATAAAGTGTAACCTTAAATTTTGCAGCAATTTGTTGGCCAAAGGGTCGCTATCGAGAAAGCGAAAAATATCCATTAATGCCATTGTAGCAGTGGGCTCATTCCCGTGCATTTGTGACCAAAGCAGCACCTGCGTTTTACCAATACCCGCTGATACTCGATACAAGTTTCGCTGCTCCACGGATTTCCCTATCACTTTTACTCGGAATTTAGGGTTGTTCTTAAGCTCATCGATTATAGGTAAAAGGTCAGATTGTTTAAATCGACGGTGATGAATCCGGGATTCGCGATGGAGATGATAACCTTTTGACAGCTTTTTGTGCAAGACGATATTTTACGCAAGCAAGTTCTATAAGATGACTAAATAGGGTAATTAGGTCCAATGGATCAAATATTGAGAGCGATTTTTGATTAAAAAGTCAACTTTCCGGCTATTAATTCAGTTTAAAGGATTGATTTATTCAAAACTCCAAGTAGTTTTACCCACTTTTTATTTGGTGTTGATGTGTTAAAAATCCAAACCTTTATCTGGCTATGTTTACTAGGCCTATTTTTCTCCTGCAAGACTGCCCAACCGGGTAGTTACCAGGATATTCATAATCGGCTAGATGCATCAGAGATCTTTTCTCAGAATTTTACCGGATTTAGTCTTTATGATCCTGAGTCGCAAAAAGTCATCATTGATCATAACAGTGAAAAATACTTCACCCCGGCATCAAACACAAAACTATTTACATTTTACGCTGGTCTGAAAATTTTAGGCGACTCTATTTCGGCCTTCAAATATGTTATAAGGGATGACTCCCTCTTTTTTTGGGGGACTGGAGATCCATCTTTCCTGCACCCAGACTATGAGCAGCAATTGGCATTTAAGTTTTTAAGTAAAAGAACTGAAAAACTGTTCCTCTATCAGGATCATTTTGCTACGGAACATTTTGGCCCAGGGTGGGCCTGGGATGATTATAACGAGTACTACTCAACCGAAAAAGCACCGTTTCCGATTTACGGAAATATGGTCAGGTTTATGCTGAACGATCACGGTCAACCCCCGAAGTTATCTCCTGAATACTTTAATCTGCTTACCCAAGAAAGTAAAGATTCAGCAAATTATCCCGTAAAGCGAGGCCTGGGAGATAATCTATTTATGTATCAGCCCCAGGTAGTAAATGGGAAAACGGTCAAAGATGTGCCTTTTAGGTACTCAACAAAGCTGTTTATCGAATTGCTCAGTGACACTTTGGCAAAAGAGGTCCAGGTTGTAGACGTGATGCCAAAAGAGGCTCCTAATATCTTTTATAGCGTTTCTGCAGATAGTTTGTATAAAGTGATGCTTCAAGACAGCGATAACTTCGTAGCAGAGCAACTCATTCTTCTGTGCTCCTCTAAAATATTTGATCTCCTGAGTTCTGAGTTGACAATAGACCACGTGAAAGAAAATTATCTGAGCGATCTACCAGACGAAGCCATTTGGATGGATGGCTCAGGCTTGTCAAGATACAACCTTTTTACCCCACGAACCATGGTGCGCCTTTTAGAAAAAATCTATCAGGAAGTTCCAGAGTCCCGCTTATTTGAACTATTTCCGGCTGGAGGAGAAAATGGCACCATCAAGAATTGGTACAAAGCTGAGCGGCCTTATATATATGCTAAGACTGGGAGCCTCAACAACAACCATACGCTCAGTGGTTATCTGATAACTAGAAAAGGGAAGCGATTGATATTCAGTTTTATGAATAACAACTTTGTGAAGGAACCAGCTGAAATCAAAGAAGAGATGCAACGTCTCCTCCATGATATTCACCAAAATTACTAATTGCTTTTGGCTTGATATGGGCTCTTAATTTTAGTAGTTTTATCTGCTTATGAATCTAAAAGTACTCTTATTCGGTATCGCTAAGGATATTGCCGGGCATAACGAAATTGCTTTTGATATTGAAAAGCCAATCACTGTAAAGCAGTTCAAGGAGGCCTTGCAAGAGCAATATCCTGATCTTGAGTCTTTGGCACATTTTGCTGTAGCAGTAAACCAGGAATTTGCCTCTGAGAGCCAAGTGATCAAAGGGACAGATGAAATTGCCTTACTACCACCTGTAAGCGGAGGATGATTCAAATTACCGAAACTGCTATCGATGTTGGTCAGGTATTGGCCGACGTTTATTCCGAGGCCGCCGGTGCAGTAAATGTATTTATTGGCACCGTGAGAGCAAGCACGGCAGGAAAGAAAGTGGAACGATTGGAGTATGAGGCTTATGACAGCATGGCCCTCTCAGAGATGAGAAAAATTGCCGATAAAGCCAAAGCTCAATGGGCTATACAAAAGCTTGTAGTCATACATCGCAAAGGAGTTTTGCAAATTGGTGAAGCAGCAGTGGTAATTGCGGTTGCCACCCCCCATAGACAGGATTCATTTGAGGCCTGCAAGTTCACTATCGATACCCTTAAAGAAACCGTCCCCATATGGAAGAAGGAAGTCTACGAAGACGGTGAAGTTTGGGTAGCGGCACATCCGTAAAGCAACAACCTACATCAGACTTACGAAATTTTAGAAGCTTCGTAAGTCTATTTTGGAGGCCTAGCATTTTATTTAGGAAATGAATATGTTTGACGCATTAAGGATCTCTTATGCGTTTTGTTGATTATAACACTATTATTAAAGAAGCCTGGCGAGGCTATGATGACGCCCTTCAGATAGAAACCGTTACTGATATCAGTGTCAGGGTATCCACCAATTATGTATTTAAGGTAACTTTCTCGAACCGCCCTACCGTATTTGCTAAGTTGTCTTACTTCGGCACCTACGAGTTGTTCAAAGAGGATCATTCTCTGATCAATAGATTGTCGCAATGTCTTGAACCTCCATATGAAGACTTCTTAGCACGCTCATTAACCAAAGATGACGGGGTATATACCTATCATTATAATGATCAACAGCTTGATGCCTGGGTGGTATTTTATCGACAGGTTGAAATAAAAAAGATGCTTCCTAAAAAGCTGGAGGTAGATCAAGTGAAGGTATTAGGGCAACAGCTGGCTAGGTTTCACCTTGCATGTGCCAGCTGCATGCCCGACTTGCCGGCTGCTACCAAAACCCTTTCCACCGACATTGATCATTTGCAGGAAATTATAAATACGCCCACCGGCCACTACGAACATCGAGGGCACCATGATGCCATCCAGCACCAAATCGAGCTGTTCTACGATCAACTAGAAAAGTTACAGTATGAACAGTTTGAGAAACAGCCGGTCTTTATTGACTGGAACATTGGCAATTTTTCTGTAAATGAAAAGACGGAATTCTTCAGCAGATGGGATTACGATTGGTTTAGGATTTGCTCCCGAGTTTTAGATTTTTATTTCTTCAGCCGTGTTACCTCGGAATCTGGCGATCAAGTGGTGTTTAGCTATGAGATAGATACATTGATGGGCGATAGGTTCTTAGTATTTCTAAAGGAATACCATCAGGTCTATCCCCTTACCAAAAAGGAGATCTTGTTTATGAAAGAAGCTTACCGTTTTTTTATTTTAAATTATGTGATCAAAGATGGTCGATACTTTTTTCACGAGGTCTATGCCAGCCGGCTGCAAAAGGAGGCCTACGAAATCTATTTTCCATCTATCGAAGAAAGATTCGATCCACAAAAAATCTTGAAAGCATTGAGCATATAAGCACATCAAATACAAACTAATGGAGTTAAGTGAATTCAAAAGATTAGTACTACAATATAAGATCATATTTTTCGATGCTTACGGGGTCATTAAGAATTACCAAGGCCCTATTGATGGCATTAAGAGCACTTTTCAATTTTTACACGAAAATAGTATAGACTTCTATGTGCTAACCAATGACGCCTCAAGAAGCCCCAGAGAGTTGGCCGATGTATATAGAGCAATGGATCTTGCAGAGATAACGGAGCACAAAATGATCTCATCTGGCATGTTGGCTAGGGAATATTTGAGGTACAAAGTCAGTAAAGGCATTGTCGCATATTTAGGAACTACTGACTCTGCACATTACATTGAAACACTAGGTTTAACTACCATATCAATAGATAAACTTCAACTGGATCAGGTGGATAATATTAGCGCGGTGGTGCTTTTGGACGATGAAGGCTATGATTGGAATCACGACATCAATAAAGCTATTAATTTGCTAAGGAAAACAAATATTCCTGTTATCGTTGCCAATACAGATAAGGTGTTTCCGGTCTCCGATGAACATGTGGCTGTAGCTGTAGGTGGGATTGCAGACATGATGGAACAAGTGGTAGGAAAGGTCTTTATCAGGTTTGGCAAGCCGGATGCGCAAATGTTTAATTTTGCCTATGAGCATGCGGTCCAAGACAAGGGGATAAGTAAAAACGATATCTTAATGGTTGGAGATACCCTTAGCACTGACATTATAGGAGGCAACAAGTTTGGTATTGATACAGCACTGGTACTTACTGGCAATACACTTCCTGAAAAGGCTTCGTTGCTCATTGAAACAACAGGAATTATCCCTAACTATATTTGTAAGAGTGCGGTGATTTAGATTTACGAAGTTTTAAAAACTTCGTAAGTCTTGAAACCTAGCTTATCAGTTCAACGATGTAATCCACCATACATTTCCAAAAGGATCGGCTACTCCACAAGTTCGGCCATAGTCTTGGTCCGACAGTTCCATGGCTGTTACGGCCCCGAGTTGAATTGCCTTGTTGAATGCTTGGTCAGCATCAGATACATATACAAAAATGCTGGCGGTCCGAGGCTTCCATTGTTCTGTGGCATCAGCTATCATGATAGTACTATCCCCTATTTGAATTTCCGAATGCATAATGGTCCTTCCATCATTTCGCATTTTCGTTAGAGTCACTTCAGCATTGAAAGTCTTTTGAGCAAAGTCAGTAAGCTTCGCAGCTCCCTTAACAATTAAGTAGGGCATTACGGTTTGATGTCCTTTAGGAATGTTCATTGCTTTAGATTTGGTTTCCAATGGAACAAAAGTATTAGAAGGTCAATTTGCAAAATTGGAAAAACCCGACATTATTTCTAGTCCTTCCAAACAGTACTTTCAGTCAACCCAGAAAAGTATTCTTTTGGTCGGTGCCCTGAAAAAGTCTTAAACTCCTGAATAAAATGTGATTGGTCGAAATAGCCACAATCGTAGGCTATCTGTGTTAGAGATCTGCCTTTGTTTTCATAATGGTCTAACGCAAATTGAAATCGAGCAATTCTGGAAAATATTTTTGGACTAAATCCGGTGCAATGCTTAAAATTTCTTTCAAACTGACGAAGGGATAAGAAATTCCGATCCGCTAGGTGCTCTACTTTTGCTTTGCCATGTGTATGTAAAATGTACTGCATCGTCTCAAACATGCCGGAAGGCAACGGTTTGGAACGGCGCAATTTATGGACAAGAAATGTGGTGATAATTTTCACTCGCTGCTGGTTATTGGAGGCTAGCATCATTTTTTCTTCTAACTCCCTTCCTGTTTTGCTTAGAAGCCCACACAGATCAGGCATCTGATTGGTCAGCTCGGTTGCCGGCATAAGGAACAGCTCAGGGATTGCAGAAGGATATAGATAGGCTCCAAAAATTCCGAAATTTTGGTTTATCCTAAAGCGTCTTAGCTTATTGGACTGGCCGTGTATTCCCGAAACAAATGATTTTTCAACCAGATCCCCATCTAGTTCGTCGAACTGACCTTTATAGTGAAAAAGCAATTCAACACATCCGTCAGCCATAGAGCGGTGCACATAAGTTTTTGAGATAGAAGCACTACCCTCGTGTACCCAAAAATACCTCACGTATTTGGCAAGTTCTTTTGATGGTTGAATAGTATGGTAGTTCATAGTCTATTTCAGACCTACGAGGTTTTAAAAACCTCGTAGGTCTAGCTAGCTGCCTTTATTTCCACAACCACGGATTTAGAAGCCGGGGTGTGACTCTTATCAGCTATATTGTCAATTGGAACTAATGGATTTGCTTCAGGAAAATAAGTAGCTACATTTTGCCTAGGGATATTATAAGGCACAACTAGAAAATTGCGCACCACTCGTTCCTTTCCTCCATAGTTACTAAATAGATTTACAGCTTGTTTTTTCTCGAATCCTGCACTCGCCATATCTTCCGGGTGCATCAGTACTACGCGACGTTCATTATGGATCCCTCGATAGCGGTCATCCAATCCGTAAATCGTGGTATTGAATTGATCATGACTCCGAATAGTCATCATTAAATAGGAACCCTGTGGAATAGTTCGTTTTTCAAAACTGTTAATCGTAAAAATAGCTTTGCCTTCTTCGGTCATAAAGTTACCATCTCTGGCTCCATTCGGCAGATAGAAACCTCCCGGCTGGCGTACCCTTTGATTGTAGTTATCGAACCCGGGTATCACCTTCTCGATTGCCTCCCTGATATGGTCATAATTGGAAACCAAATTTTGCCAATCGATATTACTCCTGTGGTTTAAAGTTGCCTCTGCTAGACCTGCAACAATTGCTGGCTCACTTAGCAACTGATCAGAAACCGGCTGCAGCTTACCTATGGACTGATGCACTATACCCATCGAGTTTTCTACACTCACAAATTGTGTACCGGTAGCTTGCTCATCTTGGTCGGATCGAGCCAAGCAAGGCAAGATCAATGCCGTAGTACCGGTAACCAAGTGACTGCGATTGAGCTTAGTTGAAACTTGAACAGTAAGTTGACAATTGCGCAAGCCTCGTGCTGTATAATGTGTATCCGGAGTTGCCGAAAGAAAATTGCCTCCCATAGAGAAAAACACTTTAGCACTTCCTTCAGCCATCGCCTTTATGGCGTCGACTACGTGGTAACCCTTTTCTCTTGGTGGGTCAAAATCAAAATGCTGTTGTAGACTATCCAGAAAAGCAGGCTTGGGCTTTTCCCAAATACCCATGGTTCGGTCCCCTTGCACATTGCTATGCCCACGTACCGGACAGGTTCCGGCTCCAGGTTTGCCAATACTGCCTTTAAGTAACAATAAATTCACTATCTCTTGAATGATAGCCACAGCATTTTTATGCTGGGTCAACCCCATAGCCCAGCATACAATGATCTTCTCCGACGAAAAGATCAACTGCAGTGCGTCCTCAACCTTATCCTTTGTCAGACCGGTAGCCTCAATCAAGCTGTCCAAATCTGCCCTGTCAAGGTCGGCAATTAACGCTTCGAAACCCTCTGTATTTTGCTCGATAAAGTCATGATCAAATACCGTTCCAGGCGCTGCTAGTTCAGCCCGATACATCATCAGTAAAAACGCCTTGAATAAGGCCAGATCTTCATTGATTCTTACCTGCAAAAATAAATCAGCTAATTCGGTGGCTTGCCCTAACAATCCGGAAAGCTTTTGCGGGTTTTTAAAAGCCCTCAAACCAGCCTCAATCAGCGGGTTGATGCTGACGATCCTTGCCCCATTTTTCTTGGCCTGCTGCAGGGCGGTAAGCATACGTGGGTGGTTGGTGCCAGGATTTTGCCCGCAAACAATGATAAGATCGGTTTGATAAAAATCCTCGAGCTTGACTGAGCCTTTGCCTATTCCCAAAGTCTGGGACAACGCTACTCCACTGGATTCATGGCACATATTAGAGCAATCGGGCAGATTGTTAGTACCATAGGATCTGACGAACAACTGATAAAGAAAAGCGGCTTCGTTACTGGTTCGTCCTGAAGTATAAAATATCGCTTCATCGGGGCTGGTTAAACTATTCAACTCTCGTCCTACTAAATCGAAAGCGTCCTCCCATGATATGGGCCGGTAGTGTTGGGTCCCAGGCAGTAAGATCATCGGTTCGCTAATGCGACCAAGTTGTCCTAGTTCGTAATCCGATTTTTGAGAAAGCGCAACCACCGAATTATTGGCAAAGAACCCAGCAGTTATCTTTTTTTGGGTGGCTTCTTCAGCAATGGCTTTGGCGCCATTTTCACAATATTCACCTAGCGAAGATCGATCATCGTCAGGATCAGGCCAGGCACACCCCGGGCAATCGATACCCCCCACTTGATTGAGGCTGAACAGGGCTTTTGTGCCTCTAGACCAGTCCATCTCCTTTTTCACTTTAGATACAGCAATCTTGATTGCAGTTGTACCCGCGGCTGACATTGGAGGTTTAGTAACCTTAATGCCAGTAAGCTTTTCAGGTGTTTCGGCTTGCGTTTGAGCAGCTTTCTCCTTGGCCTTTTTAGCTTTCATCTTGCCCTAAGGGATTTGGAAACAAGTCAGATTTATCCTCCCAATCGCGGCTAGCACACTGAAGATCCTTTTCTACCACTAATTGAAGTTGTCTCCCGTTTTCCACCGCAATAGACCCCTCAAGGCCAATTTGTTCGGTACTGGCCCAAGCATCCCCAAGCTCTTTCGGGATTTCCAAAGTCAGTGAATCGTTCAAAAAAGAAGCCGTTATTAAGTGGCTTGAGGTCTTAGCTAATCCATATTTCAACTCTTTTTGTCCTGGAAATTGAACCTTCCTCATCACCTTGCCAGACTGATGGAACTCCACCACTTCCGATTTTGTGAGACGTAAACGTATTGAGTTATCTTGAATCTTGATTTTCATATTTTATGATAGCACTCTTTCAGGCCCCGTATATAGATTAAAAGTATCATTCCTTAGAAATCCTATTAAGGTCATCCCGGTTCTTCTTGCCAGATCTACGGCCAAGCTGCTAGGTGCTCCCACAGCAGCTAGAATAGGAATACCTGCCATATAGGCTTTTTGCACCAA
>JBPCUG010000123.1:0-3461 GCA_051011275.1 Cyclobacteriaceae bacterium
AAAATAATGGCCAAGACCTACTAACTGCAGGCAACATCATTCTGGAAAAGCTGGCCAAATACATAGATGATAGTCAAGCCGGCCAAGGTCCCGTTTTGATCCAACAACCGATGGCGCAGTTGGTTGACCAACTTGATCTCCAAAACCTTATTCGTAATGGTGGTCTCGATGTTGAT
The DNA here is from genome assembly GCA_051011275.1 of Cyclobacteriaceae bacterium. GTDB lineage: Bacteria > Bacteroidota > Bacteroidia > Cytophagales > Cyclobacteriaceae > JBPCUG01. The sequence goes on from JBPCUG010000123.1 coordinate 177, forward strand.
CATTTGGATGGGTTCATGGATACCTATCTGAAAAACACCATCCACCTGCAACATCCAGGATATATTGGGCACCAGGTATCGATTCCTCACATGGCAGCAGGATTAGCTGATATGATCAACGGTGTTACTAACAATCCTATGGCAATTTATGAGATGGGTCCCGTCGGAGCATCAATAGAATATGTAGTGCTGCAATGGATGCTTGAAAAGGTAGGCTGGCCCATGGGTGCAGATGGTGGAGCTGGTGTACTTACCCACGGAGGATCATTGGCCAACCTGACTGCCCTACTGGGAGCCAGAGCTGCCATAGCACCAAACGCCTGGGAAGATGGGACACCAAATGATCTGGTAGTTCTTGCGCCTGAGTGTGCTCACTATTCTATTGCTCGTGCCATCTCCATTATAGGCCTTGGTAGTCATGCGATCCTACCGGTGGCAACAAATGAATACGAGGTATTATTACCGGATGCTTTATCAACTGCTTACCGGCAGGCAACAGCGAATGGTAAACAGGTGATGGCCGTAGTGGCTAATGCGTGTGCGACTAGTACAGGGCTATATGACCCACTAGATGAAATTGGTGATTTTTGTCAGGAGGAAGGACTATGGCTGCATGTAGATAGCCCGCATGGTGCCACAGCAATACTCTCTGAAGAAAAAAAGCATTTGTTAGAAGGACTTGAAAAAGCCAACTCCATGACCTGGGACGCCCACAAAATGATGCGTACGACAACCCTCTGTACAGCAGTACTGTTCCGTGATCAAGAGGCTTTCTCCCATGTTTTTCAACAGAAAGCTAGCTATCTGTTTCACGATAAAGAACAGCCGGGTGTTGATTTTATTCCTTACTCAGTTGAATGTACCAAGGCCGGCCTAGGACTAAAGTTATTTATGGTTTTGGCAACTCTCGGGGAAAATGGCTTAGGTGAGTATGTAGAAGAACTGTCGGACAAAACCCTGCAATTTTATCAAATCATAGAAGCTCGATCATGCTTTTCATGTCTTTGTACCCCCCAGTTGAATATTCTATGCTTGCGCTACAAGGATGAATCCGATAATTTTCAACTTGAGCTACGCAATCAGCTAGTCAATGAAGGGCACTATTACATCACCTCAGCCGAAGTAAAAGGTGCGCGCTACTTGCGATTAGCGGTAATGAATCCGCTAACGGAAGCAAGTCACATAGAGGGCCTGCTGGATGCCCTGGAAAGAATCGCCGCTAAGATGACTACGCAAGTCAACTAGACATCCGCGAATTTAGACCTACGAAGTTTCTAAAACCTCGTAGGTCTATCGGAACATTGAAATTCCACGAAAATTCAGTATTATTATCGTCCAACATTACACTAAACCGATTACAAATGGGAATTCTAGATAAACTCAAGCAGGAATTTATTGACATCATTGAATGGAAAGATGATAGCAGTGATACTATGGTTTGGCGGTTTCCCCGCTACCAAGACGAAATTAAATATGGTGCCAAACTTACGGTTCGGGAATCGCAGGTATGTGTATTTGTAAATGAGGGAGAAATTGCGGATGTATACGCCCCAGGTATGTATACATTAAATACCCAAAATATGCCCATTTTGACTACCATAAAAGGGTGGAAATATGGGTTCAATAGTCCATTTAAGGCGGAGGCCTACTTTGTAAACACCAAGAATTTCACCAACCGTAAATGGGGCACTCCCAATCCCATTATGATGCGGGATAAGGAGTTTGGACCTGTACGCTTGCGTGCTCATGGCAACTATGCCGTGCGAGTAAAGGATGCTGGTTTGTTTATCAAAGAGATTGCTGGTACCGATGGTCATTTTACCATTGACGAGATCACCGACCAACTGCGCAATTTGATCGTAACCCGCTTTGCAGATGCGCTGGGTCAAAGCGATATTCCTATTCTTGACCTGGCAGCAAACTACGATGAGTTGTCACAGTTTTTGAAAGCCAAAATGAATCCTGAATTCATGGAGTATGGTTTGGAGGTAACCAAGCTTTTAGTAGAAAATATTTCTTTGCCCAAAGAGGTGGAAGAAGCTTTGGACAAACGAAGTAGCATGGGAATTATTGGAAACTTAGCACAGTACGCCCAATTTCAGGCTGCAAATGCCATGGAGGCAGCTGCGAAGAATCCTGGTGGAGAAGCATCTGCTGGCATTGGCATGGGTATGGGTTTCGCTATGGCTAACCAAATGGGCCAGGTATTTATGGGTCAACAAGGGCAAACGGCCCCAGCTCAAGGAAATGTGCCGCCTCCTATTCCCGGCGCGGTAAACGTGTACATTGCAGTAAACAATCAGCAGACTGGCCCTTTCAATATGGATGCTATTATGCAGCAAGTCCAGTCAGGTACCATTACCAAAGACACCTTAGTCTGGAAGGCTGGCATGGCCGAATGGCTCCCCGCTGATGAGGCTCCCGGTATCAGTGGCATGTTTGAAGATACCACGCCACCGCCATTGCCGAAGGAAGAGTAGAAAGATTGCTAAGAACGGCGATTAATTGTAATTGGTGTTCCACGAAAAGACAACCCCTTTATCCCCCTTTTTTAAGGGGGACTTTCGATAGTGAGGTTGGAATTAATCGATAAGTAAAGTTAACCGCAGGAATATGGGGCAACCTGAGGAATGGAAGCAAATGGAAATCATGAAATCAACTCTTAACTAATTAAAGATTCCCCCTTAGAAAAGGGGCCCAGGGCGTTGTGATACACAAAAATGAAAATCTACTACAACCGTAAACTAAAGCACCTAGCAAGAAAGCTAAGGAATGACAGCACCCTAAGCGAAGTATTGCTATGGAATGAATTAAAAGCCAAACAGTTGAACGGTTATCAATTCATGAGACAAAAACCAATTGGCAATTATATCGTAGATTTCTTTTACAGCCAACTTAAGTTGGTAATCGAAATTGATGGCGACAGTCATGATGCAAAGGAGGTTTATTTGAATGATTTGAGGCGACAGAAATATTTAGAAAAGATCGGACTTGCAGTACTAAGATTTGATGACTTGGATGTTAAAGAGGATATCGATGGAGTGTTAGAAGATATTAAACAATGGATCGTGGAAAAGAAAAAGTGAGGTTCCCACGAAAGACAACCCCCTTAATCCCCCTTTATTAAGGGGACTTTTGGTAGTGACGTTTTGAACCAATAGAGGAGTACTGGATTAACAGCATGAATGCCAAGTAAATCCAGTAATGAAACAGAAAATGGAAAACATGAAACAACCCTTAACTAATTAAGGATTCCCCCTTAGAAAAGGGGGCCAGGGGGTTGTA
>JBPCUG010000124.1:0-7947 GCA_051011275.1 Cyclobacteriaceae bacterium
AACTAGTATTTAGTGCAAAGTCCAATATATGAAAAAATATCACTGCGCAATAAGACCGAGCAGATTAATGGCGGATTTGCTCCAAGGCCCTAGCTGAGGCTTCAACAGGAAGCTGGCAAACTTTATCCTGACAGACGTAGATCATGGTCTTGCCTTCTACACTTTTCAGCTTTAACAATTCCAGACTACCTTCAGATCTTCCGCCCATATAGAGTAAGTTTGGTAGGAATTTTTGATCCATTTCAGATCTAATTTGGTCCGCTCGCTCGCCTACTATGGCCACCTCGTAGAATGGCTGGATCATTTGCTGAAGCAGCACCGCCCAATTAGTATAGTAGGGCCCTTGCTCCTTCATATTAGGCCAGATACTGCTGATCATTTGTTTGGCCAATGTGTGATATTGCTCTTGATAAAAGTAAGTACCTAGATAAAATAAATTTTTAGCCATTGCTGAATTGGAGCTTGGTATCACATCATCTCCCAGCTCTGTTTTTCTTGTAATCAAGCTGGGATCAAGATCGGAAGTATAGAAAAACATACCTGATGTAGCATCGTAGAAATGCGTGATCACATAATCCGTCATTTTACGCGCTTGGAATAGCCATTTCTCATCAAAAGTTGATTGATATAAGGCAATGTAGGCGTCGATGGTAAAGCTGTAGTCATCCAGAAACCCATTTACTTTAGCAGTTCCATCTTTGTAACTACGCATGAGCCTTCCTTCCTGGTCCAGGATCTTAGTTTCTATTAGTGCAGCATTCCTTAGGGCCGCGTCAAGATATTGTTCATCATCCAAAACCCGGTAAGCATCCAAATACCCTTTTATCATCAATGCATTCCAGGAGGTGAGCACCTTATCATCCAATCCTGGTGGTACACGTTTAGCGCGAATGGTCAGAAGCTTAGCTCTATTGTCAGCTATCTTTTTGTGAAATTCAGCCTCAGTTATTTGCGCTTGCTCAACCAAATCTCGAATATTCTTTTTAGGCATGAGAATATTTTTATCTGCCTCCCAATTGCCGCTTTTCGTCACCTGATAATACTGAATGAATAGATCTGCGTCTACCCCCAAAGCCTCCTCAATCTCCTCCTTGGACCATACGTAATACTTACCTTCCTCTCCTTCACTATCAGCATCATAAGAAGAATAAAAGCCACCTTCATTGTTAGTCATTTCTTTGGCTACAAAATCCAGTGTATGTGTCACTATATTTTTGTAAAGGGGTTCTTTTGTCAGTTGATAGGCTTCGGCGTATAGACTTACCAATTGGGCATTGTCATAGAGCATCTTTTCAAAATGCGGCACCCGCCATTCCGAATCCGTAGAGTAACGGGCAAACCCTCCGCCTAAATGGTCATAGATACCACCACGGGCCATGTGATCCAAAGTTACCTTTACCGCTTCAAGTGACTTCTCATCTTGGTTGTGGTAATTGTATTTAAGTAAAAAATCCCAGATACTAGGGCTAGGAAATTTCATAGGCCCCAAGCGTCCGCCTTTCGAAAAATCCACCTGAGCCATCACGCCATTAAATACGGAATCGATCTGGATCTTACCGAAATCAAACGGAGCTTCACTAAGAGATATCTTTTCCAAACTTTGTATGCCTTGTGTTAATTGGCCGGCTACTTCATTAAGTTTATCGGGGTCCTCTCGATATAACTTGGAGAAATGCTCCAAAACCGAAAGCCAGTCATCTTGAGGAAAATAAGTGCCTGCATAGATAGGCCGACTGTCAGGTAAAGCGATTACGTTTAAGGGCCAGCCACCCCGGCCAGAAATAAGAAAAGCAGCATCCATATATATCTTGTCGATATCGGGCCGCTCTTCGCGGTCAATTTTAATGGAAACATAATCCGCATTCATTGCCGCTGCAACCGTGGAATCCGAGAAAGATTCATGCTCCATTACGTGGCACCAATGGCAAGCTGCATACCCGATACTGATTACCATGAGTTTGTTTTCATCTTTTGCTTTGGTGAGTGCTGGATCACCCCAGGGATACCAGTCTACCGGGTTATAAGCATGCTGGAGGAGATAGGGACTGGTTTCCTCAACCAGGTGGTTAGCGGTTCTTTGCTCAGTATCCGCTGAGGAAATCTGTTTTGATCCACCACAGTTCCAAGCCCCGGCTATGAGGATGGTAATAATTAGCAAGTTTAGCTTTGCCATAGTTTTTATCGGCTATCTGTATAAAGTCCCAGGTAAATCTAATCAATAATGATTACAACTAAAGCAAGTGAAACGTTACTGGGCTAAATTGTAACAGATTAAAAAAAAATGAGGTAGCTCCAATCGTAAGCCACCTCATTCATTTTCAACTACTTCCTAAAAGACTATTCTACGTCCCACCACATTCTGGTGGTAAACTGATCCGCACCTTGTCTCGTTACGGCATCATTATATTTATCTCCATTTAACGAGGCTTCGGCCTCAGGGTATCTCAATCTCCGTGGAATAGTGCCATTTGATTCGTTGCCAGGATAGTTTACCGGAACCAATTCTGGGAAGCCAGTCCTTCTCCAATTAGCGTAAGATTCGTACTCATTAAGCAAAGTCACGATCCAAACTTGCTCGCCGATCATTTTCATTCCCACCGAATTGTCATACGGATTTGCAGCTAAATAGGCATCAATATCTGCGTCAGATATTTCTAATGATGCATCATAAATGGTATACAGTTTCATAGCGGCACGTACACCATTAGCATAATGCGTAGCTGCATCACCACTGTGCCATCCTCTTTCTGCTGCTTCCGCCAATAAGAACTCCACCTCTGCATAGGTTTGAAAAACCATGGGAGAACTCCTTAACACGAACAATGGATTAATTCTGCTATAAGTATCTAGATCATCTCCGCCGGGAGCGTCTTGAATGGTTGTTGCATCCAGACCATTAGGCATACCCTTGTGAGGACCACCTGATCTCACCCAGCTTAATAAATCTAATCGAGGGTCACCGGTAGCGCTCAACATATCGATAAAAGTATTACTAAATCGAGGGCTGTCATCAGTAGTATAGTTCTCACCGTCCCAATTGAATACCTGACCAAGACCATTCATATTAATTCCTTCCGGACCATCCTCATGTTGAATAAAGTTGGTGTCATCATTGCTGTCCATAAGGCCACCTGCTATAGCTTTGGTTACCCAGTTTTGAGCTAATCCTGCATCTACCTTGGTTAATCTCATACCCAATCTCAGCATCATGGAATTAGCAAATTTTCTCCATTTATCTGTGTCACCACCATATATCAAGTCCTGGTTACCCGGGCTATCCTTGGAGCCATCTAAAGCAGCGGCAGCACTTTCCAGTTCCGCCAGCATATCCGCATATATAGCATCTTGAGAATCATAGGCAGGATTGAAATTAATATCCAGAAATCCTCTACCGGCCTCAAAATAAGGTATGTCTCCGTAATGATCGGTGATCCTATGCATAGCATATACTTTCCAGATCCTTGCAATGGCATTGAAATTAATCTGCTCAGGATCCTCACTGGTAATTTCCACCATGTTTACCAAATCCTTTACATAACCCCGATAAGCTCTTTCCCATAATGAAGCTGAGTAGGATCCTATATAAGTGTATTTGTCACCGGCCCAATATCCAGGTAAAGTGGCAAAATGCTGGATCATGGTTGATTGGTATATCAGTTGTGCCCGCCAATTTTCATAGCGCTCACCAGACGTTTGCAATTGCGCATAAGATAGAATAAATCCAGGGTCTATATCATTTGCAGCTGTTGGATTTATATTCAGATCATGAAGCTTATCCGTATCGCAGGCATTTAATGCCATAGCCCCAATGAAAAGTATGATTAATATTTTATTAAGTTTTTTCATCTTATTGATTACTTAATTTCCTAGTTAAAATTTCAAGTTCAAGTTAAGTCCATAACTCTTCGATTGAGGTACGCCAAACCATTCCAAACCCTGCCCATTACTGGTATTGTAGGTCTGTTCGGGATCCACGTTCTCTATGTTACTATGGATCAACAGCAGATTGCGTCCGACAAAAGATATCCTTGCCGCAGAGAATGGCGTTTTGCTGAGAAAACTATTGGGTAAATTATAACCAAAGGTCAATTGCCTAAGCTTGATAAAATCGGCATCCTCCACAAAGTACTCAGCTATATCATTATATCGGCCCCAATAGTCTTGGACATCCGAACCAGGAATGGTCACGGTTAGAGGATTTCCCTCGTCATCAACGCCGGAAACAGTGATGCCACTTTCTCTTCCTTCAAGGGTTAGCTTGTGGTTACCTCCGCCAACTGCTGTAGCATTTGTACCCACATAAAGATCTCCTCCAAATTTCATATCCAGCAAAAAGCTCAGGCTGAAATTTTTATAGGTCAAGCTGTTAGTCAAACCTAAAGTATTAGGATGCACACCGGATCCAAGGACGGCTAGATCATCGGATTGTACCGGCAGCCCCTCAGCTGTATATACTTTCTGGCCATTGATCATCTTATGTGTACGGCCCACTATTACGCTATAGCCCCCGGGCTGAAAAACACCAGCCTCATCGGTGTACTCTATTCGATGTTGCGCAAAAGCATTTCTAGACCGAGCTTCTTGCGCCTGAAAAACTTTTTGGTCGCCTACCAATTTGGTCACCTCGGTATCGTTATGAGCATAGTTAAAAGTCACATCCCATCTTAGTGGACCATCAACCGGCGTAGCCGTAATCAAAAGCTCATGACCTTTATTGGATATCTCTCCAACATTTACAGTAGCACTACCATAGCCAGTACTTTGTGATACACTGGCTTGCAAAATATCATCCACTGTTTTACGAGAGTAGTAAGCATAGTCTATTCCAATTCGATTATTGAAAAGACGTACATCGAACCCAACTTCGGTCTCAGATACTGATAGCGGTTGCAAATTTGGGTTAGGGATACTGCCTTGGGTGATACGGCCAAGTGCCGCGCCCAAGTGCCCTTGTCCGGTTAAACTATAGGTAAGACCGGTTTGGTAAGGGTTTGTGTCGCCACCTACCTCTGCCCAAGAAGCCCTTATTTTTCCAAAGGTCAACCAATCCGGTGCTTCAAACGCATCGGTGAATACGAAACTGGTACCTACACTGGGATAAAATATATTGTTGCTTTCCTGATTCAAAGTTGAGAACCAGTCATTCCTTCCGGTAGCAGTCAAAAAGATGAAGTTTTTGTAAGAAACCTCAGCTGAAGCAAATACCGAGTTAATACCCTTTTCACTAAATCCGTAAACCACGCTTTGATTTGCAGCATTAGAGATAGTGTGGAAAAATGGAATATTAAAGTTGCTACCATTTGCGCCTATGGTTTCATCGCTTCGTCTCATTCTGTTACCCCCAACAAAACCATTCACTCTGATGTCACCGAAAGTCTTATCGGCACCCAAAATAAATTCCATATTGACCTCACTGACCTTTCGCTCGGCTTCATTGATCTGACCCCGTGCACTGTAGCCGGTACCAAAAGGTGTGATCACGGTTCTTCGATTGGCATACCAATCCATACCGATCCTTCCTTGTAAATAAAGCCATTCCGTAAGTTCGTAGCGCAGCAGGGCTGAACCAATCATGCGGTCGCGAACGTCATCGGTAGAAAATTGATGGGCTGCCCAGTAAGGGTTTTGGGTAAATATACTTCCAGAGTAAGGTAGCTCAGTACCGTCTTCTCGAGCACCCAACTTATCTGTGGGACCTTTTAGGTCTTCTACATTTATGCTAGGAGGTAAAACGGACAGAGTGTAGTTGCCATTACCTGGGGCATCAGAGAGGCGAGACCGGTTTTCCACATCTTCCCGGATATACTGGATCTTCGCCGTTAATGTTAATTTCTCAACCCAATTGGCGTTGGTTGACAAACTGAAATTCTGTCGATTCATACCAGAATTAGGCGTTACACTTTCATTGCGAAGATCAGAGGCTGAAAATCGAAATGTTTGTCGGTCACTTCCACCTGTAAGCGCTAACGTATTCGTTAAAGTTGTACCGGTTCGGTAGTACTTATCAAAGTTGTCACCTTGGAAACTGTAAGGTCTGGCCATACCATCAAATTGAACTACAGGAGAGCCATCTAATCTGGCACCCCACGAGCTACGTCCATATTGCAATGCTTCCTCTTGAGTAGTAGGCTTCTCACCTCTATTGCCATGTCCGTACTCAGATTGAAAGTCAAAGAGGTTATTAATCTGATCGGCGGTGAAGTTGGAATTGACCTCTACTCCAATCCCTTTCCGACTAGTACCTTTTTTGGTGGTGATCAAGATAACTCCATTGGATGCTCTTGAACCATACAAAGCTGCGGCAGTATTTCCTTTAAGAACACTCATTGACTCTATGTCGTCAGGATTAATGCTGGAAGTTCCATCACCAAAGTCTGCGCCTCCCCACATACCGGCAGATCCAAGTTGGGTATTGTCAATCGGAACACCATCAATCACGTAAAGCGGTTGGTTGTTTCCAGCAATCGAAGTATTTCCTCTAATAATTACACGACTGGAACCCCCAACACCGGAGCCAATATTGGAAACATTTACACCGGCTACTTTTCCCGCAATCGCATCGGCAATATTTATCTCCCTGGCTTCGGTAAACCCCTGTCCTTCCAGTTCGGTGACAGAATAGGGCAAAGCTTTTTTCTCCTTTTCTATACCAAAAGCAGTAACAACAACTTCTTGTAGCTGAGAAACGTCGGGGTTCATAGCCAGATCTATGACTGACTGATTGCCAGTCTCAATCATAGCATTTTCATAACCCACAAAAGAAAACACCAAAGTGGCGCCGTCCGAGGGTACATTGAGCTTGTAGTTACCATCACTATCCGTGGTGGTGCCTTGGGAGGTACCCTGGATCAGGATATTCACCCCAGGTAAGGTGGCGCCGTCGTCGGAGCCAGTCACCTTACCCGTAACACTTCTTTCTTGAGCTATTGCACCAAGGGCTATAGTCAATGAAAAGCAAATAAGTAAGAGTTTTTTCATGTGATTTAGTTAGTTAATGGTGAAATCAATATAAAGCTAAAGTCACTAGTTTAGCTTTAAAATCAAAAGAATATTGCAATTATATGCAGTTTTTTGCTTACTTTATGCGTTTTTATGCGTGTTTTAGAACGTAAAACAAAAAAAGTCAATGGGAACTGATTAGGATATAGATCGGTTACTAATTTTGGTCATACTGATTTTCTAATGCTAAAACGGGAACGACATAACTACATCTTAGAGGAGATTCGCTTTAGTAATAAGGTAATATCATCAGAACTCTGCCAGCAGCTGAGGGTCTCTGAGGATACTATCAGAAGGGATTTAAAGGAACTTTCAGATAATGGTAAAATCCTGAAGGTGCATGGCGGTGCCATGGCTACCAGCAGCTATATTCCCTTTAGCCATCGGGATCGTGAGATTCATGCTCATGAGGAGAAAGTCGTAATTGTAAAAAAGGCACTCTCATTGGTTCAGGAGGATCAAGTTATCTTAATGGACGGCGGAACAACCAACCTGGAGTTTGTCCGATTATTGCCACAAGAATTGAAGGCAACCATCTTTACCAATAGTTTACCCGTTGCTACCCAACTTGCGGATCACCCTCAGGTTGAAATAATATTGCTTGGTGGTAAGATCATTAAAAATGCTCAGGTATCAGTTGGCTTTGACGTGATAAATGTGGTCAAGGAGGTACAAGCGGATCTTTGTTTTGTTGGGACTCGTAGCATCCATGCCAACAAGGGGCTTACGGATATAAATCGAGAAGAGGTTATGGTCAAAAGAGCGCTTATGAATGCGTCAAGTAAAGTAGTATCCCTATGCATTTCTGAAAAACTTGACACCATTCAGTCGTATCATATACATGCAACTAGTAAAGTAGATCTACTTATCACCGAGCTTGACCCCTCCAATCCAAGGCTCTACGCCTACATCAACAAAGGTATAGAAATTCTATAGCTTGGCTTAACT
>JBPCUG010000125.1:0-3275 GCA_051011275.1 Cyclobacteriaceae bacterium
TGGATCGGTACCGAAGGTGGTGTAAATCGTTTGGTTCCTGGTGATGAACCTGATCAGCATCGATTTGTCCACTATCAACATGACGCTGCAGATTCAAATAGCTTGAGCGACAATTTTATTTGGCACATCACCGGCGATAAGGAAGGCAACTTATGGGTGGCAACAGCCAGAGGCCTGAATAAATACGATGCCGCCCGGGATCGGTTTATCAATTATTTTCCCCATCCTGAACCTGAATCTGGAGCGGATCCGGCCAGCAATTTGATCGGATATCTATTGGCCGATGATCAGGGAGTTTTATGGGTAGGTACCGAAAGAGGCTTATATGCCTTTGATCAAGAGGAAGAAAAGTTCGAGCGAGTAAATTCAATACCGGAAGTAAACATTGTCTCCATGACTACGGACCAAGCAGGCCGACTCTGGTTGGGTAGTTTTGAGAACGGGCTCTTCCGCTATGACCGAGAGACACAAAAGGTAGCCCGTTTCAATAAAAGCGATAACAATCCAACCAGTCTTACCGATAACTGGGTGCGGGCCTTGTTGGTGGATAATTCCGGTGCACTATGGGCGGGCACTTACGGAGCTGGCATCAGCATTTATGACCCCAAGCGGGTCAAGTTCCACCATTATAAGCAGGATCCTAACAATATAAACAGTTTGAATAACAATATCCTTTGGTCCATTTACGAAAATCCTAAAGGGATCCTTTGGTTGGGTACCATGCGCGGAGGCCTCAACAAGTACGACCGAGAAAAAGAACAGTTTACCCATTATCCTCATGACCCCGGAGACCCCAACAGCTTAAGCCATAACGATGTCCGTTCGGTTATCCGCGACCGCGCTGGTGATCTCTGGATCGCTACATGGGGCGGCGGGGTTAATAGAATGGTAGAAAATCCCAACGGTTCGGTCAGGTTTGTGCACTACCGACATGATCCCCGTAACCCGCGAAGCCTAAGCAACGACCGGGCCTGGATCTTGTATGAAGACCGTCAGGGAGTGATTTGGGTGGGCACAAATGGAGGCATAAGTAGTTTCGATCCAGCCAAAGAAGCTTTTACCAATTACTCCCATGATCCGGAGGACCCATTTAGCTTGAGTGGTAATTCTATAAGGTCTATCGGAGAGGATAAGGCAGGTAATTTGTGGATGGGTGCTTTCTCCGGGGGGATCAACCGTTTTGACCGGGAAACAAAGCAATTTATTTCTTACCGTAGGGATAAAAGTACCAGTGATCAAATCGGTTCCCTTTATATAGACGATGACGGAGTGTTCTGGATGGGCACCCATGAAGGATTCAATAGGATGTCCGAAGTTGATAGCGGACAGCCAGTGTTCAGACGTTATACTACGGCCGATGGTTTACCCAATGATGTGGTATACGGCATGCTGGAAGATGATCAAGGGCATCTGTGGTTGAGTACCAACAACGGTCTTTCCCGATTCAATAAGCAAACCGAGGTCTTTCGCAACTTCAGTGAAGCCGATGGCCTGCAAAACAAAGAGTTTAATCATGGCGCTTTATTTGAGAATGCGCAAGGTGAAATGTTCTTTGGCGGAGTTAGCGGATTTAATGCCTTCTTTCCCGATGAGGTGAAGGACAACCCCTTCGTACCACCGGTAGTGATCACGGACTTCCGCGTTCTAAATGAATTGGCAGGTGCTGGATCACGCAACGGCGCGGGGAAAATAGTCACGACCCAAGCAGTCCCTTACAGCCAAGAGATGCTTTTATCTCACCGGGATTATTTCTTCTCCTTCGAGTTTGCCGCTTTGAATTATACCTTGCCAGAAAAGAATCAATATGCCTATAAAATGGAGGGTTTCGATGAAGACTGGATCCAGGCTGGCACTCGCAAATTTGCCACTTATACCAACCTCGATCCAGGTAACTATATCTTTAGGGTGAAAGCCAGCAACAACGATGGTGTTTGGAATGAAGAGGGTACAGCGCTCAACCTGACCATTACCCCTCCCTGGTGGGCTACTTGGTGGGCCTATTTGTTTTACGGACTGGCAGTAGTAGGTTTAATTTGGGGCTATTTCCAATATAGGATCAATGTGCACCAGCAAAGGTTGAAACAAAAAGAAACTGAGTTGCGGGCGCAAACCGCCGAAGCAGAGGCAAAAGCCATCGCAGTTGAATCAGAGGCAGAAATAGAAAGGGTGAAAGTGGAGGAGCGGGAACGGCTGCGCAAGCAAAACTCTCGAGACTTTCACGATGAACTAGGGCATAAACTGACAAAGATATCTATGTTTTTGGAATTAGCTAAGAGACAGAAAGATGATCAACCTGATCTAAACAAATACTTGAATAAAATTGAAGAAAACACCAAAGACTTGTCTGGGGGAATGAGAGATTTTATCTGGGTGCTGGATCCAGAGAAAGACACCGTTTATGACACCCTGTTACGGTTAAAAGATTTTGGGGACCATCTGTTTGATAGTAGTGGTATTTCCTTTGAACTATTAGGATTGGAAGATTCACTAAAAAAGAACAGCATCAATTCCGAAACCCGCCGGCATACAGTGATGCTTTTTAAAGAGGCCATGAATAATTGTCTCAAATATGCTAATTGCAGCAAAGCCTGGCTCAAAGTAACTAATGATTCGGAAGTCTATACTATTAGCTTTTCCGACGATGGGGAAGGATTTAAATTGAATGGCGAATCTCAAGGTTATGGTTTAGAAAATATGAAAAGCCGATCAGAACGAATAAAGGCAACATTAAACATTGATTCACAGAAAAATGTTGGCACCTGCATTACTTTGCAAATACCTCATATGAGTGATTGATGTCAACGATGGATTACCTAACTTCATAAAACACAAATCAGCTTGATGGAAATGATTGATGTGGCTATTGTAGAGGATGATGCAGAAATACGCCAAACCTTGGCACTGATCATCGATGGCACTCCAGGATTCTACTGCAAGCGGACTTTTTCAGCGTGTGAGGAAGCCATAGTGTCATTGCCAGAGAGCCCTCCCGATGTAGTCTTAATGGATATAAATTTGCCTGGTATTACAGGCATCGAGGGTGTAAAGGTCCTGAAAGAGCAAATCCCGAAAGTAGATTTTATTATGCTCACTATTCAAGAGGACGATGATTCTGTGTTTAACTCACTGCTAGCCGGAGCCACTGGTTATTTGGTCAAAGATACGCCCCCCTCGGAGCTGCTCGACTCTATTAAGGAGGTATATGAAGGTGGCTCACCCATGAGTACCCATATCGCCCGTAGGATCGTAACCTCCTTCAAAGTCAGTACTCACTC
>JBPCUG010000126.1:0-4262 GCA_051011275.1 Cyclobacteriaceae bacterium
GTATTGCCGCTGATCGACAAATCTTGAATTTCATTGTTTGGATCTCCGTCGGCATCATTCAAAGCCGCTTTGCTTTCCCATTGCGGGTTGCCACTCCCATCTGTGGTAAGAACAGCATCGACATTTCCTTCGCTGTCAACCTTAGCGGCTGATACCACATCATTTTGAATGGCCCCTGCATCTACTGAATTGTCAGCCAATTCCGAATCGGCCACTGCATTTGGTCCGATATCATCTAATGTGATAGAATTGTCATTTATTTCGTTAGTACCTACAACATTGTTGTTCAGTTGGACATCCCCAGTATTGGAGAGATTAATATCGCCAGTCACATTCTGAGCCTGAGCAACATTACCAGCATCTCCAATAAATATCTGGCCATTGGGCAAACCCGAATCGAGATATGTTTGAGGAGACCATTGTGGATTACCTGATCCATCGGTTGTTAACACCGCGTTACTATTTCCTTCACCATCCAACTTATTAGTATCTACCGCATCATCTTCAATTTCATTGGATCCCACTGCGTTTGATATAATTTGAACATCTCCCGAATTGCTCAAAGTAACGTCACCGGTTATTCCTTCTGAGTTGACTGTTGTACCATCTCCAATTAGGATACGACCATTGCCCCTCGCATTAAGGGGAGCAGCATTGTTAGAAACATCTCCCAGAAAAATATTCCCTTCTGGTAGGTTGCTAGTTTCAAAAAGGCTGATGTTCTCCCAAAATACTGTACCTCCGGTGGTAGTTACCAGGACTTTGTTGGTCCCACCGCTGGCTATGTCTTCTGTTTGAATGGTACCGTTGGTAATTTTAGAACTGGTGATGGTTTCATCGGCAACATCTTGTCCTTCAATCGATCCATCGAGGATCTTGTCCGTCGTTACAGAGCCGTCCGCTAGTTCCGAAGTTCCTATTGCGTTTGCTGCGATATCGTTCCCAGTTAGTGTCTCGTCGGCGATTTCAGCACCACTCACAGCGTCGGGTGTAATGGTAGCTGTGCCATCATTGGCCAAAATAAGGTCTCCATTCACTGGGCTCGATTGAGCAATATTAGTAACATCACCAATTAAGATCTCTCCGTTGGTCAAGTCAGTTGTTGCAAAGGTGGATTGAGGTATCCATTGCGTATTACCGGATAGATCGGTAGCAAGTACAGAACTGGTATTGCCTTGGGCATCAAGCTTGTTGATACCCACTGAATTATTTGACAGGTCGGCACCTACAATTGATCCGTCTAAAATCTTATCCGAGTCAACCGCGTCAGTTCTAATAATTGGATTCGGATAGGAGCCTTGCAAATCGCCACCCGCCTGATCAGAGAATGCGCCTAACCCCACTACCCACTGGGTATCTAGCCAATAAAAGAACTGGCCAAGGTCACTATCATAAACGATCATACCATTTTCGGCTGATGAAAGCGTGCTTGTGAAGGAAGTAGCGGTACGCTGGGTGGTGGTCAATCTGGGTAACAGGAATCCTTGATCACCATTGGGTGAAACCAATTCCAGTACTGCTTTCTGATTGGGACTTGCGGTGCCAATACCTACGGAATTTTGTGCATTTACACCGCAAATATGGATTGCTATCCCAAACATTACCAGTCCCACTTTCTTGCATAAAGTCCGCGGAATAGAGGATTTCGTCATTGTCACTAGGTTTTGCTCTTTATAAAAGCGCTCACATACGGTTGAGAACCAATATTTGAGGCTGCTCGTTATAATCAAAAATATGGGATTGCCAGAGCAATAAGAAGCGGAAATGGTGCCCCACCATGGCACATGTAAGGATTAACCAATAATAGGAAAAATAGAGACTTAAGCGGGTAGGTTGGTTTCCAGGGGTTCTTGCTCAGATTGGTAACCAGCAGCTGGCTGCGGAACATTGAAAAATTTGCGTTGCATTACCAAGATAAGTGCCACCCCTATGAAAATAGAAGCGTCGGCCAGATTAAAGATCGGCCATAGGTGTAACATGCGTCCACCCCAGACTGGTACCCAATCCGCTACTACTCCTTCCCAAATATCTAAATAGAACATATCTACCACTTTCCCGTGAAACCAAGGGGTAATAGCCTCTGGAGAAGCATTGTCAAGCAGGACACCATAAAAGGTACTGTCTATTACGTTACCCATAGCACCACCCAGGATCAAAGCAATTGACCACAGCAGTCCGGAGTGTACTTTACTTTTGGCCAAGTAGTATAAGTAATAGCCAATACCGACCATTGCAAGCAATCGGAAGGAGGTAAGAAGCAATTTGCCGTATTCCCAATCCAACTTAATTCCAAAGGCCATTCCATTGTTCAGGATATAATGGATCTTAAACCAATCGCCAAAAACCGGTATCTCACTATGTAAATCCATATTATTATGAACCCATAGCTTGATCAGTTGATCCAAAAGTATCACTGCAAGGCTTAAGATGTAGTATTTCAGATATTTTGAGTTCATTAGTTGTTTAGACAACCTTTATTCTTCCCTTTGGTGAGCTTTCGAAATGTTTCTTCGCAAAAATAGCATAAATACCACCCCTAAAAAAATAGAGGAATCGGCTAAGTTAAACACTGGCCGGAAAAATGCAAAACTATCCGAACCAACTATAGGGAACCACTCCGGGTAAGTACCACTTACCAATGGAAAATATAACAGATCAACAACCTGACCATTAAACCAGGGAGTAACAGCGTTGGGCGGGGCATTACCCAATAAAACCCCGTAGAACACACTATCAATCACATTACCTATGGCTCCAGCCAATATCAGGGCTAGGCACCACAACAGTCCCGAATAGGCTGACTTTTTGGCCATATAGTACAGGTAGTAGGCAATCCCTACCGCTGCGACTAGTCTAAAGCTAGTAAGCAGTACCTTACCATAGGCCCAGTCAATTTCAAGTCCGAAAATAAACCCGGGGTTCAATAAATAGTGAATATAAAACCAATCGCCTAAAACCGGAAACTCGCTATTGAGCTCCATATTATTTGCTACCAGCAGTTTTGAAACCTGGTCTAGGATTACAATAGCCAATGTTAATAGGTAATATTTGGTATATTTTCCCATATAGGCGCTTAGACCCTGATCTTTAACTTGATTTGTATGTCATCCATTTCCACCAACTCCCCGTCTGCTATCTGATCGGTGATATCTAGTGAGAGTGCCTGGGTCTCACGGCAGATATATTCTCTATTAGCTTCTAACGCAGCATTGACTAGGTCTTCGTTTTTCTCAATTGTAATATTGATCTTGTCCTGCACTTCCAGTCCCATATCCTTTCTTAGATTTTGCACCCTATTGATCAAATCCCGGGCAATACCTTCTTTTTTTAAATCCTCGGTAATGTTGATATCTAAGGCCACAGTAAGGCCGCCTTCGCTTGCCACCAACCAGCCCGGAATATCCTCCGAAGTTATTTCCACATCCTCTAAAGTAAGATAAACGGTCTGATCCTTTACGTGTATTTCCAATGTACTGCCGGTCTCCAAAAGATTGATCTCCTCCTGGTGAAACTGCCCTATAGCAGCGGCAATATCTTTTACCAATGGACCATGGGCCTTACCTAGCTTTCTGAAATTGGGCTTTATCTTTTTTACCAAAATGCCTGAAGTGTCATCTACGTATTCAATTGCTTTAACATTCACTTCGGTCTTTATAAGATCTTCTACGACCTCAATTTGATGGCGGGTTTTGATGTGTAAAATCGGCACTAGTATCTTCGACAATGGTTGCCGAACTTTTATTTGGTGTTGTTTTCTTAAAGAGTGTACTAATGACGCTATATCCTGAGCCAGTTGCATTCGTTCTTCTAAATCTAAGTCGACTGCAGATGCATCCACGTCAGGGAAAGCACTGATATGAACAGAAGCACAGGATTCCTTACCACTTACTTTGTTGAGATCATTGAACAAGTGATCAGTGTAAAACGGAGCAACGGGCGAGGCCAGTTTGGCTACCGTCACCAAACATTCATACAATGTCTGATAAGCAGCCACCTTGTCCTTTGAAGTTTCATCTCCTGAGTTGATAGCTGACGGATTCCAAAATCTTTTGCGGTTAAGGCGCACGTACCAGTTGCTCAGATCGTTGATCACAAAATCTTGGATCAGCCTTGCTACTCGCGTAGGTTCATAGTTATCATATTCAGCGGCCACTTGCTTAATCAAACTATACCTTTTAGAGGTAATCCACCTATCACTTTCGGTTTTCTCAGCCGAAGGTACTTCCTGCTCGCCGTACGTAAATTTGTCGATGTTGGCATAC
>JBPCUG010000127.1:0-3297 GCA_051011275.1 Cyclobacteriaceae bacterium
GTACTGATAGCCAAGGGCTAGTGAGCTATCAATTTTCAAAGCCTTGTTGTAATCATTCAGGGCAGATTGTATCCTACCAAGATTGTTGGAGCATAGTCCCCTGTAGATGAGAGCCATAGCAAAATTCGGTTTGATCTTAACCGCCTTTTGCAGGCTTCTAAATGCTGTCTGATATCTTTGCCATTGCATATGTATCAGGCCCTGGTAGTAATGGGTGTACGAATTGTTTTTATCAATTTTGAAGGCCTGGTCGAGAACTGATAAAGCCTCCTGATGGTTGCCCATAAGTGCTTGTGCTTGACTTTTCTGATGAAGTATTTCTAATTTCTCAGGTTCCAAGACCAGAGCACTATCAAAATCGATGATTGCTTCCTGATAGAGGTCTAGTTTCATTTTTGCAAAGGCTCTTAAAAAATAGGCATCAGCTACGGATGCCTCCTTTAAAGCCAGGTCAAAACTAACAATAGCATTTTTGTAATTAGCTCCTTTGATCCACTGTGTTCCGGAGTTATAATACTGTTGGTAAAGGGATGGTTTGTCCTGGCCCCAACCGAAGTTGGTCAAAATGAGTAGGCTCAGGACCGATAGAAAGTATCTCATGCCCAAAGATTAGAATGAGCGATCGAGCATCTCTTTAGCATTTTCCATAGCAACCTCCGAAGGTTGATCTCCGCCTAACATTTTGGCTACTGCCAGTATTCTTTCCTGGTCCTCAAGCTTTTTGATGCCACTAGCCGCTTTGTCTTTAGACTGATCTTTGAATACATAGTAGTGTGCATCTCCTTGTGCAGCGAACTGCGGCAAATGACTAATCGCGATCACCTGATGGCTTTGGGCCATGACCCGCATCATTTCGATCATTTTCAAGGCCACTTCCCCAGAAATTCCGGTATCAATCTCATCAAAAATAACAGTCGGCATGGCAGTTTTGTCCGCGATAATGTATTTAAGACAAAACATCAATCTTGAAAATTCCCCTCCTGATGCAACTTGCCTCATCGGCTGAGGATCCACTCCTTTATTGGCACTGAAAAGAAGCTCTATTTGGTCTGTGCCTTGCTCATTAGGAGCCATTTGAGTTTGCGCAATTTCTAGTCTGGCTTCAGGCATACCAAGCGTCTGCAATTGTTTCGTAACCTCCTTGGAAAAAACCAAGCTAGCTTTTGTTCTGGATTTGGACAGGCGAACTGCTTTTTCCTCTACTTTCTCATTTGCTTGTTGCCTCTTGGATTGCAATTCGTCAATCTCATTGGCCAATGAATCCGTCATTAGGGCCTTGCCCTGGAGATCGGAATGAATTTGCTCTAAAGCTTCAATAGAATGTACCTGATGCTTCTGCTGCAGTTGATAGATGAGGCTGAGCCGCTCTTGCAAATGCTGGAGCTGTTCGGGATTATGATCAATAATATGCTGTAGTGATTCTAGTTCATTGGTAATGTCTTTCAGCTCTAACTGGACGCTCTCCAGCCGTTGGTGAAGTGCCTGATAGTCATTTGAAATAACCGCTAATTGGTTGAGCCATTTTGTTATCATTGGCAACTGCTCATTTACCGCCTGCTCGTGGTTACTCAATGCATCCAAGCACATTTGAAGCTTGGTTTTAATTTCCTCTGCATTTTCCTGAATAGCCAATTCACCCTCTATCTGTTGCTGCTCGCCTTCTTTCAGTGCTGCCTGATCAAACTCAGCTAGCAAAAAGTCCCGATAGTCGGCCTCTTTTTTTATTTCACTTAGTTCCTGCTGCTTAACAGATAATTTTTCAGCTATGGCAGTGTATTGATTATATGCCAGCTGATAGTCGCTTAGCATCTTTTGGTTACCTGCATAGGCATCCAAAACATTAAGTTGGAAACTTTGGCGCGCCAGTAGCAGTGTCTCATGCTGGGAATGGATATCCATTAGTTGGTTTCCAAGGCCTCTTAAAATATCAAGCGTGACTGGGGTATCATTTATAAATGCCCGAGATTTTCCATTGGGCCTTATCTCTCGTCGGATAATTGTCTCCAGCTGATAATCCAAGTCTTCTTGCTCAAAAAATGGATGTAATTGGTATGCTGAAAGATCAAAAGTCCCCTCCACAATGCATTTGAGCCCCGGATCCATCAGGGTTTTCGAATCAGCACGGTGGCCTAGTAGTAATCCGGTTGCGCCAACCATAATTGACTTTCCAGCACCGGTTTCGCCTGTGATGATATTGAGCCCGGTAGAGGGAGACATCTCCAGCGACTCAATTAGTGCATAGTTTTTAATGATCAGATGTTTAAGCATGATATCGATCAGCTGACTACGAAGATAACAAAAAATGCGATCTGCTGCGGGGATCAGTTTGATATAATCACCTCGTATTCGTCGGTATTGCTGGGGTCAAGCTGGCTCAATATATTGAAGGCTTCCCTTCGCACCTGGATGTTCCCTTCGGAGAAAATATTGATCATTTCATCCTTCTTGGCATCGAAAAAAGTGATGATCAAAATAGAATTAGGCTTTCTCTGATTTGCCTGCTCCAGACGTTTTAGACTGGTTAATATTTCTTGGCGGCCTTGGTCTTTATCCTGACTAAACACATCCAACCCCTTGCGATGATAGGTGTAGATAGCTTCTCTGACCGGAGTTAGTTGCTGGTTATTTAAGTTTTCAGCCAACCAAAATCTATTTCGGGTATTCCCTTCAAATTGTGACCATCCCTTGCGATTCGATTGCTGCGCATTATTCACCACTTGCCGAGCATTTTCGAAATACTCCGTACCTCCTAGGTTTGAAAATGAGTCATAGTCAAAACCCAGGATCACATAGACGTAGAAGGCTAAAATTGAGGTGATGTTGTTGGTAAAAGCGTTGTCATTATACTGTAGCGGTTGAGATTCGTTGTATTGAAATTGCCAATCACGATCGGCAAAATTCAATATTATGGACTCGTAATCAGTTCCATAGATGGGTCTGGAGGCCTGCACCTGCACAGAGGCAGTAAAATTACCCACTGCTGGCATCTTTTCTATTGTAATGACCAGGTTGCAATTAATTCTCTCTTGATTTTTAAATACATCACTAGTCCATTCAGTATTATTCAAGAACTGGTAGAAAGCCGTTTCCATATCTTGGAAAATCCTTCTTTCAGTGGTCTCTACCGCTGGCCCTACGTTCACCACTACGTTGCAGTTTAGCTCCTGTCCCAACAATGGAGTGAACAACACTAAAGAAAAAATAAGGGCTAGCAAATTACGCATGCAGCAGTGATATTATTTTATTCACAATGTCTTGGGCGACCGCTGTTTTGCTCTTCAGCTCAAAGTTCTCAAT
>JBPCUG010000128.1:0-3172 GCA_051011275.1 Cyclobacteriaceae bacterium
TTCGGTTATTTTGGTGCCACCAATTCCAGACCAATCAGTTTGAGTAATAGTAAACCAATCCGAGTAGATGACATTGGCGGTCCCAGGCTCACCTTGATCTCCCTGTGGTCCTTGTTCACCCTGGGGCCCTTGGCCTCCTGCTGGGCCTGGAGGGCCAATATCACCAGGGGCTCCATCCTCCGCGCAAGACGAAATGATGGCGATTATAGCCAATAGAAGGATAAGAAGTTTATTTCGTTTCATAGCTAATATATTTTTGGTTAGGAAGTTTTGTCGATTCATGATACAACCCTCCTGAGGGCTGACGCTAGAGCAAAGGACAACTACAATCGATTGATTTACCAGGCGGAATGAGTGTACGGTTGGTTTCAGCTTTTATCCGGTCGGTCTGCCTGAGTCGTCGGCAATAGCCCATGCTAACCTCTTGTCTGGGTCCTCGCTTCAAAAAGGTTACTGAAGCTGCAACCTTTTTTCGCTTTCTATCGTTTTCAAAGCAAACGCTTAGAAATGCCTAGAAAAAAAGCATATGATCGAGATCAGGTATTGGATAAAGCCATGAATCTTTTTTGGCTGCAAGGATATCATACTACATCTATCCGTGAACTGGAAAAGGAAATGGGTATCAATCAATTTTCGATCTACGCGGAGTTTGAAAACAAGCAAGGCGTTTTCGTTGCAGCATTAAACAAGTACATGGACCTTAACAAAACTGTGATACTTAAAGGATTGATAGAGTCACAAGGCCAGTTGAAAGATATTAAAACCTTCTTTCAAGGGTTCATAAAAGCTGTGAGATCAGGCCAAGCACCAAATGGATGCCTTTTTACCAACACTACAGTCGAAATTGGGAAAACGGTTCCAGAGGTGCAAAAGCAACTACGAGGTTTTTTCAATTTGCTTCGGGACATTTATAGTGACTTGCTCCAAAAGGCCCAAGCCAAAGGTGAGTTGTCAGCAAAATCAGATATAAAGAAATTGTCCCATTATTTAGTAGGTGTAACGGAAGGTCTGGCAGTTACGGCCAAAGTCCTAAGGCCAGAAGAATTGAACGACTTTGTCGATATTTCCTTGAGCTTTATCAAATCAAATTAATTTTATCAATGACAATTCCTTTCAAAACTATTTTATAACTCATTTCTAAGCAATTGCATAGAAATAAAACCTGTAACTATGAAACTCACAATTAGCCATCTTATTTTTACCTCCGCTCTCATACTAGCAAGTTATGATGGCAAAACCAGAGAGCACCGGCCGCTTCAACCTGAAAAGAAAAAGGTTGCCCCCATTGGTCATATCGTATATGGTAATGGCACCCAAAATGTCATCGTATTGCACGACTGGATGGGAGATTCGGAGAACTGGCTCCCGTTGTTACCTTATTTAAGTCTTAAGAATTTTACCTATACATTCATGGATGTCCGAGGGTATGGAAAATCAAAAGACATTAAAGGTTCCTATAAGTCTGAAGAAATAGCCCAAGATATATTCGACCTAGCCGATTATTTAGGTTACAATGAATTCCACTTAATCGGGCACTCCATGACTGGTATGGCAGTACAAAAGGCTGCTTCGCTGGATCGGGATAATCGCATCGTTTCAGTCATCGCTATTACACCTGTTTCGGCCAAGGGCTTTCCCTTAGATGATAAGAACAAACAATTCTTTAAATCGATTATTAACAACCGTCTAGTTGCGGAGATGGGATATAATGCAATGACCGGACAAAGGTTAACAGAAAATTGGCAGAAAGAAAGAGCCCAAAGATTTCTTGAAAATGTAGATCCTGTGGCTTGTGAAAGGTATCTGGAAATGTGGTCAAACGAAGACTTTTCCAAACAAATTGCCGGACTAGAAAAACCCTTTTTGGTAATAGCGGGGCAATACGATCATCCCGGGTTTAAACTGGAAGCCCAGAAAGTAAATTTCGAGAGTTTCAAGAATGTGACCTTTCTGGAAAACCTTAATGCCGGACATTACCCCATGGAAGAGACGCCTATTTTTCTTGCTACAGCCATAGAGGATTTTTTAAACAAACACATTCACTAAAAACAAAGACCATGAACCTTAAGAATTATCTAATCTTGAACGCCATATTATTTATACCTTTCGGCCTGGGCATGCTGTTTACGCCCACGTTTCTGTTTCCTCTTTTCGGTATCGATCTCAACGTTGATGGGCTTCTAATGGGACGTGTGGTAGGCTCTTCGCTTCTAACCATCGGACTAGTTAGTTATCTCATCCGGATGGAACAACCTCATGCTATTGGAATGAGGGCTTTTCTAATTGGTAGCCTAGTTTTTCATGCTATAGATGCAACTACCACGTTTGCCGCCTCTTACTCTGGCGGGATGAATGCCTTGGGTTGGATGTTTTCGTCGATGCACTTCATCTTGGCTATTGGATTTCTTTATTTTCTATATGCAAAAAGCCCTAAAACTAGTGAAATACCTCAAGAGATTTTGAAATAGTTCCAGTATTATCGGCAAATAAGGCCTGCAATATCTTAGAAAAACCTGTTAAAACTGCTCTATGCTATCTAATTGTTAAAAAATGAATAATTTTGCTTATTTTAATGTTATCAAAGCACTTTACTCTTTGAGACTGTCAATTTTTTTATTTGATAACCAGCACTTATGACAGATCCAAGTATTAAGATTATGGGTTTTGTGACGACTAGTTGTCGGTTATCTGCCTTAAGCCTAAGCAGGGGTCAAGCTGTTTTTAAGGATTTAGTAACCACTGACAAGTCATTTCCGATTAAGGCCAAACTCATATTATTGGTTTTCTTCGTATTTTTTCTTTCAGTCCGCGGAAAGTCTCAGAAACTATATCTGGATACTATTTATGTGACCTATAATAAAAGTAGCTATTTGGTGTTTAATCACCAATTTGATCCTAACGACGACTTTATCGATATCAGTAAAGAGGAGTACCAAAGTGAAATAAAAGGCAATACAATTTTGTTAAAAAGCTCGGCCCCAATGGTTCAACCTACATCGTTTACAATCAAGAATGGTGAACTTTTTTATACCGGTTTTTTAGCCTATAAACTACACCCCCCGATCTCCTTTTACGATTACCGTAACCCCGACGCTCCAAAGTTCGCATCCAATTCAGATTCTTCGACCCTGTTTATTGAAAGTTCGGCTAGCCTGGACCTGCGTAATAGTAC
>JBPCUG010000129.1:0-4133 GCA_051011275.1 Cyclobacteriaceae bacterium
GCATTGAATTGAGCGAAATAGAGTTTTACCTAGCAGCACATCCTAATATCAATGAATCTGTAGTATCCGCACTTGAAGATGCTAGTGGGAACAAATACTTGGTAGGCTACTTGACTTTAGACAAGGAGAAGGAAAGTTTAAATGTCAAAGAGCTGCAGAATTTCCTGGGAAAGTCATTACCCCATTATATGATTCCAGCCATTTATGTTTTCTTAAAATCTTTTCCCCTGAATACAAATGGTAAAATCGATCGCAAGAAGTTGCCAAAACCAAATTTAGAAACAAGTAAAAATTATCAAGCTCCGGAATCTTTGTTAGAACAAAAAATAGCTGACATTTGGATGGAGACCTTAGCCATAACCAGAGTTGGGCGACAGGATAATTTTTTTGAGCAGGGAGGGGATTCATTAAAAGCCATGCGCATGATTTCCAGGCTAAAAAAGACCTTATCTCATAATGTCTCGATTCGATTGCTATTTGAACATCCTATATTGTGGGAATTTGCATCTATTATAGAAAAAGAGACCTTGGGTTAAAATGAAAGCCTGGAAGTAACTCCTTAAGCGTTCTCAACCAGGCTATGGTAAGAACGGAGCATTTTGTTCCTAAAAACTGGCTTGGCAAAGCCATGGCCACTCGGAGCTTTGGACTGGATGAGTTGTCAAGAGCTAACTTTACTCAGCTCCGAACCTTTGTTTTATGTCCTGATGTTCAATCCAAAAAAAGGTTTAAGCTATATTTGACCTGGATCGAACCTTTTTGTGGATGAGTCAGAAAAGAAATGTTACTTTCCATTAAAAGGCAGGTCGAGCAATAGCCACTATTATCATGTCTAGCAACAAAAAAGTGATTATTTTAGGCAGTGCCCGCAGTCACGGAGACACTCGAAAAATTGTTGATTTTATTCGCGAAGAGGTTCCCATGGACCTGGTTGACCTAAACAATAAAAAAATCAGCTACTATGACTACCATCATAAGAACCAAAGTGATGATTACATACCTCTCATGGAAAGTCTGGTACAATACTCCACCATTCTATTGGCTACACCAGTTTATTGGTACAGTATGAGCGCACCAATGAAAACCTTTTTTGACCGTTTTTCTGATCTGGTCACGATTCGCAAAGATCTGGGCAGGGCATTGCAAGGTAAAACGCTTGCTTCAATCAGCTGTAGCGGTAACGAAAATTTAAATAATAGCTTTTCAATGCCCTTTCGAGAAACTGCCCAATACTTAGATATGCATTACAAAGGGCACCTTCACGCCTGGTTGGAAAATCAAGAAATACCACAAGAAGTCAATTCAAGGATCAAAGCTTTCCTTTTATAGCTGCTAATTTTTTAAAAGTCACCGGTTTTGATGATTTTGGTCATTTAACAATTTCTCAGCATTGGCTAAACTTAAAAATGTTTGGCTGCGTAGAACAAAGAGGGCTCATTTCACGAAATAACCAGCTATGAAAAAATATCCTACTACAAAACTAGGGTGGGTTTGGTATTGCTTACTTCTAATCTCCACTCAAGCTTCGGCCCAAACCTCTCCGGAAAGCATTCAACACCAAGTTATTACTCTAGCTAACACCGCTGATCTTAACGAGGAGGGTTTTAAAAACCTACGTCTTCATTTAGAACAAATAAACCTCCCTAGTACTATTATTGTAAATGGGGATGTGGTTGTAAATGGTGATAGTCACCAGCAGGACTCGCTAACCATTGAGAAATTGGCTAGCCTAGTAAAGGGACTATCCAATGTAACAATGGTCATACTTCCCGGAGATAGAGATTGGAATGACTCCGGAAAAAACGGGTGGAAGAGAGTAAGAGGGTTGGAGAAGTTGGTCAATTCTATGAAGTTACCCAATGTAGTGTGGCCCATAAAAAAAGGTTGTCCCGGTCCTGAAGCTTTGGTGCTGAATGACCATCTGCTTTTAATAACCATTCAGACCCAATGGTGGAACCACCCATATGACAAACCTGATCCTGCAGATGCAGATTGTAAGATCGCCTCTGAGGACAATTTCAATGAGGAGCTGGAGGATATTATTGAAGAAAATGAGGACAAAAACATTTTGATTGCCGGGCATTTCCCTATTATTTCCTACGGACCGTACGGAGGAAAATGGCCCTTTCACAAATATTTGGTCCCTGTACCAGTGCTTAGTGGGATGATACCTTCGTTCAGAGCTAACGTGGGAACGACTAAGGATATAAACAATTATAATTTCAAGCACTTGAGAGAGGAAATGGAGCAGGTGTTGCAGGAGCAGGACAACCTAATCTACCTTTCCGGTCATGAGCATAATCTTCAGATATTAAAAGTAAGAAACCACTATCTAGTCAACAGTGGTTCCCCCAGCAACCCAGGCTACGCCGGCAAAGGTAAGCGGGCGTTGTACAGTGAATCTCACGCAGGGATTATTGCTTTGCAATATTTTGATAATGGAAAAGTGACAGCCACCGTACAATCACTACTATCTGAAGGAACGAAAAAAGAACAAGAATTTGTATTGCTACAATCAGGCTGCAATTCATCTCCTGAAGGGGTCCCGATAAACGCCCGCTATGTTCCATGTAAGAAAGGACACAAAGATGATAAAATGGCAAAGACTGAGTTAGGCTCTCAGACCTTAGCCGCTGGTAGTGAATACAAAGCAAGTAAGTTTAAAGAATCATGGTTGGGCAAGCATTACAGAGACAGCTGGACCACCTCAGTTACCGTACCATCACTAAATCTTGATACGACCTTCCAAGGTTTGGTTCCCTATCAAAAAGGTGGTGGTCGACAAACTACTTCCTTAAAATTCAAGGCCGGCAATGGTGGTGAATATGTATTTCGCTCGGTCAATAAAGATCCTACCAAAGCGCTGGACTTTGAACTCAGAGAAACCATTGTGGGCACAGTGGTTAGGGATCAAACTACCACACAACAGCCATATGGAGCGCTGGCAGTGGATAAGTTGCTAAACGAATTGGATATTTTGCACGCCCAACCGAGGCTTTATGTTTTACCCAATGACAGTAAATTGGGTGTTTTTAACGAGCCCTATCGAGGGTTGTTCGGCATGTTAGAAGAAAGACCTACTAATCCAAAAAAAGTGGATTTGCCATTTGCTCAAGCGGATGAGGTATTGAAAAGTTATAAAATGTTTCGAGCGCTTTATGATGATCATGATAATAAAGTTGATACCAAAGAATTTGCTAGGGCCAGGGTGTTTGATCTTTGGGTTGGCGACTGGGGCAAACATGAAGATAATTGGAAATGGGCTGGCTACGATCAAAATGGCGGAACACTGTATCGTCCTATCCCTAGGGATCGGGATCATGTGTTTTCTTTATGGGACGGGTTTTTTCCTTGGTTGGCCGATAGAGAATGGGCCAAAGCAAGTGCGGCGAATTTTGGGCATGACTTCAAAGGTATTCGCAGTCTAATGTGGCAAGCTCGACATCTGGATCGATTTCTATTGAGTGAACTAACACGAAAAGACTGGCAAACAGCTGCCCAGTACATCCAAGAACATATTGATGATCGAATAATCGAGGGTGCTGTTCAAAATATGCCCAATGAGATCTACGAAGCAGACGGCAAAGAGATAGCTTCGAAACTAAATCATCGACTTAAAAACCTCGATAAAGCGGCTATGGAATATTACGACTTATTGGCAAAATATGTTGACGTAGTGGGCTCCAATAAGAAAGAGTATTTTAGTGCTGTCCGCCACAAAGACGGATCGGTAGATGTAGCCGTCTTTGATCTTAAGGAAGAAACCGGAGAGCCAGATAGTACAAGAAAATATTTTCAACGAAAGTTCTTACCTAATGAGACTAAGGAAATAAGATTATATGGTTTGCAAAAGGCTGATAAGTTTCGCATTACAGGAGAGGCTAAAAGTTCGATCAAAATTAGAACTATTGGCGGACCCGGAACAGACGATATTTCAGACGACTCGAAAGTAGGCGGCCTTGGTAAGCATACATTGATTTATGAAAAGAGCTCGGATGCCAAAATTGAATTAGGTACCGAAGGAAGGAGAGTAAGTCATTGGGACAATTCAAACTATAATTACAATAGAACTGACTTTGCTTATAATACTTATTTCCCTTCCGCAATGGTTCTGTACTCTGCCGATATGGGGT
>JBPCUG010000130.1:0-7090 GCA_051011275.1 Cyclobacteriaceae bacterium
GCTGCCGGCCTCTCCCTGGGCCACCAAAGCTGGAGTAAAACAGGTCAAACAAAATGGAACAATCCTTTTACCGGAGAATGGTATTTGTATCAGCTACCGGATACACCTATGAAGGCGCGTTTGCTGGCCAATGAAAATCCATATGGACCATCTGAGAAAGCCAAGCAAGCACTAGTCGACGCATTGCCTATTGGTAACCGCTATTCCTGGGACATCGCCAACGAGTTGCGAAAGATCATAGCTGACAACGAAGGGCTCACTCCTGAGCATGTTATACTCAGTGCCGGATCACTGGAAGTTCTCAACCTGGTAGCCATCCATTACGGCTTGCAAAAGGGAAACCTCATATCAGCCTTCCCGACATTTGAGCCACTGATGTTAACCGCCGCCGGTTTGGATTGTGACTGGGAGCAGGTACTCTTGGATCAAAACCACCGGCATGACCTAGCTGCTATGGAAGCCAAAATAAGCGCGGATACCCGACTGGTTTATGTGTGCAACCCAAATAACCCCACTGGCACATTACTGGACCCCACTGCTCTCAAAGACTTCTGCCGAAAGGCTGCTCGGAAAGTACCACTCTTTGTAGATGAAGCCTATACCGAGTTTTTAGAAAAGCCTGAAGATCACACCATAATCCCGCTGATCAAAGAAGGGCACAACCTGATCGTGGCGAAGACCTTTTCCAAGATCCATGGTTTTGCCGGATTACGGATAGGCTATGCACTGGCCCAGCCTGAGACCTGGAAAGAAATGAAAAAGTACCGCCCTTATGAAACCACCATGGCCGGGCCTACACTTAAAGCCGCTATCGCCAGTTACCAAGATCAAGAATTTCAACACAACTGCCGAGACAAGAATACGGCAGCAAAGAATTACACCCTTGAAACGCTGCGAGCTATGGGTTATGAGCCTGTACCTTCCTATACCAGCTTCATGATCTTTCCTATTAAGATGAAGCCCGACCAGTTTATCAAAGACATGCGCGCGCAAGGCGTTGGTATTCGCAGCTGGAGTTTTGCGGACAAGGATTGGTGCCGGGTAAGCATCGGTACTATGGAAGAGATGAAGATTTTTACAGAAGCACTAAAAACCATCTCCTAAAAGTAATTGGAAAAAGAAGTAATCATACCTCTAAGCAAAGGCAAGATCCTTCTCATTGTCCTGGGCTCGTTGGCCTTTGTAGTTGGCGGGATCTTCATCTTTATGTTAGCCCATGACCAAAGCAGATATCATCCTCTGTTTATGCAAATTGTAGGCGTAGTAGGGGTAGTATTCTTTTCATGGACCGGCTTGATGAGCCTTCGAAAACTTTTTGATCCTCAACCTGGCTTGGTGATCAATCAAAAAGGGATCACTGATAATTCCAGTGGTGTGAGCGTGGGGTTCATCCCTTGGCAGGATATTACCGAGATTAAATCGACTCAAATTGGGTTGACTAAATTTTTGATCATTCAGCTAAATAATCCGGAGGATTACCTTGATCGCAGTATCCGACCGATACAAAAGAGATTGCTTAAGGCCAACTATAAAAAGTATGGCACTCCGATCTCTATTTCTGTAAACACCTTAAAAATAAAGTTTAAGCCCTTGGTGCAAATACTTACTGAAGCCTGGGAGGCTTATAAAGATTAATAAGATGCACAAAAATTATTTTTTGCTTCTGGTGGTTCTGAGCATGCTACCTTTTGCAGCCATTAGTCAGACAGCAACACTATCTCAATCGGAAACAAAAGCGGTAAGCCTAGAAGTAAATACTATGTTGTACGAGTACCTTGAGGCTATGAATACCGGAGGTTTGACTACAGAGTTTAAATATCTTGACAATTCTCCCCAGTTCTTTTGGGTACCACCGGGTTATGATTCATGGATCTCCTACGATTCAGTAGCTACAGTTCTGAAAGCCACTGCACCGACGCTTAAGTCTATTGATTACCAGTACGAGTACTTGAGAATAGAACCTTTGACCACCCACTTTGCTTCATATACCGGAAAGATAACCGGCACTTTAGTTACCATGTCTGGTGATACCTCCTATTTAACCTTGCTTGAAACCGGTACGGTGATCAAACGTGAAGACGGATGGAAACTTCTAAATGGGCAAAGCGCCTTGGTGCCTAAATAATGGATCATCACACTATCATTGACGCTACTATTGCCTTTGTTAAAGAAGAGTTGGCTCAAGCCGAAGGGGGGCACGACTGGTTTCACACCGAGCGCGTCTGGAAGGTAGCGCGAAATATCGCAGCGGAAACTGCGGTAGATCCTTTGGTGGTTTCCTTAGGAGCACTGCTGCATGATATCGCAGATGCCAAGTTTCATGATGGCGATGAAACCATAGGTCCACGGAAAGCACGTTCTTTTTTAGAAACCCAAAATGTAGATCCGGAGGTGATCGAGCATGTAGTGAAGATCATTGAAAACATTTCCTTCAAAGGGGGCAACCGTCCTCAGCAATTCACTTCACCGGAGCTCGCGGTGGTACAGGATGCTGATCGGCTGGATGCCTTAGGCGCTATTGGTATCGCCAGGGCTTTTAGTTACGGTGGATTCAAAAAACGGGCTTTACATGATCCTGAGATCAAACCAAAATTAGGAATGACTGCCGAAGCTTATAAAAAAAATACCGCCCCGACAGTAAATCATTTCTATGAGAAGCTGCTACTACTTAAAAACCGTATGAATACGGAGAAGGGGAAAGAGTTGGCGGAAGAACGGCATCGGTTTATGGAAATGTATTTGGAGCAGTTTTATAAGGAGTGGGATGGGGAAGCGTAACTCAATAAATCTTAGAACTTTAGGTATCCCCATATTCCTCTCTCAATTTGTTTAACTCAAACTTTAATTGATCAATTATTGGGGCGTACTCCGGGGTCAGATAGAGGTTTTTTAATTCTTTGGGATCTTTGTCCAGATCGTACAATTCCCACTCATCGATATCATCATAGTAGTGGATTAGTTTGTACTGGGTGGTTCGAATGCCAAAGTGTTTCTTAACATCATGCCATCCGTGAGGATATTCATAATAGTGATAGTACATAGAGGTGCGCCAATTAGGAGTTGGCGCTCCGGTCAAGATCGGTCTTAGTGAATGACCTTGCATCGCTTCCGGTATGCTCACCCCAGCGAAGTCAAGGAATGTGGGAGCAAAATCGAGGTTCAGCGCCATGGCATCAGTCACTTGTCCGCCAGGGATGGCCGACGGATATCGCATTACCAAAGGCATACCTAAAGACTCCTCATACATAAACCGCTTATCATACCAACCGTGCTCGCCCAGATAAAAACCTTGATCTGAAGTGTAGACCACCAAAGTATTTTCAGCCAGGCCTTCTTGATCCAGGTAATCTAGTAAGCGGCCTATGTTTTCATCTACGGATACTACGCAGCGTAAATAGTCCTTCATATATCTTTGGTACTTCCAGTAAGTGAGTGCCTTGCCCTCCAACTTGGCCTCGCGAAAAGCTTGGTTGACTGAATCGTAATGTGCGTCCCAGCCGGCTTTTTGTTCCTCGGTAAGCCGACCATAGGAGTTGGCCCAGGCTTTTTCAGCATCAAAGTTTTTGTTGCCTCCGGTACCGGTCTCCTTTTCATAATCTCCCGGTTGTAACTTCATATCCAAGGAAAGGAACATGTCGGCAATACGCATGTCCTGCTCTTTGGCTGCAGCTGAGCGATTGCGATAATCATCATACAAACTGGCAGGGACTGGCAGGTCCTCTTTAAATAGATCCAGATGTTTAAGATTGGGCATCCAATTGCGATGGGGCGCTTTGTGATGATAAAGCATGGCAAGAGGTTTGTCCTTGTCTCTGGCCCTTAAATTTTCCAGGGCAAAATCCGTGATCAGGTCTGTGGTATAACCGGTCAGGTTACTCGTGTCACCATTGTGCACCATTATGGGGTTGTAATACTCTCCCTGACCTATCAAAATGTTCCAGTCGTCGAAACCCGTGGGTGTAGTCTTAAGGTGCCATTTGCCTATTAAAGCAGTTTGGTATCCGGCTGCTTGTAGTAGTTTAGGAAAAGTCATTTGGCTGCCATCGAACTCATCACGGTTATCGCGCAGTCTGTTGCGATGGCTATATTGACCAGTTAATAGTACCGCCCGGCTAGGTGCACAAATGGAATTGGTTACAAAGCTGTTGTTAAACCGGATGCCTTCTTCGCCAATGCGATCGATGTTTGGTGTTTGGATCAATCTGCTGCCGTAGCTACTGATCGCTTGTTCTGCATGGTCATCGGTCATGATGAAGATGATGTTGGGCCTGGAATCGGAGGTTTTTTCTTCAGACTTGCTACAGGCAACTATTAAAAGAAGAACGAAGAGACTACCTACTAGTTTGGTCAAGTGATGCATGCTCAAGGTAATGGATCGTGAGTCAACTTAAGAAATATCTCGGCTGCAAACAAAAAATAGACATGTAGTAGTCGCTCGAATAACAAGTTCGATCTTCTTAACCTTCTTTAACAAAGCTTAACTTTACTTAACAGTGGTTGCTAGGGATAAAGTGTACCTTACTTGCACCATTGGGTAGGAGAAGCTCCGGAGCCTGATAGCCCCAGAGCGGAGGAGCTGGAATAAATGCACGAGATACTTCATTTGTTCCACTCCTACACAATGGATAATTAAACCTTTCTTACCTGGCAGACTGTGACTGCCAGGTTTTTTAAGTTTGATACCACTCTATCTTTCGAGACCAGTACATCACCAGACCCAGGATGAGGAGCAATCCAATACTACCCATCAAAAGTGCATAGTCCTGAAGTTGTAAGGTGATAAATAAAAACGTATACAATAACACCAGGATCAAACCAATCAAACCGGCATGCCGCCAAGATGGAAAAAGTGTGCGAGCATAAAGGGTAACCATTACCACAATAGCAACTCCAGCCAGCAAGTAGGCTAGGTTAAAGGCTATGTGTTCGGACAAGGCGATCAAAACAGTATAGAAAACAATCAGCGCCAATCCTACTAAAATGTACTGGAAGGGATGGATGCGCTTTTTATATATTGCCTCCACAAAAAAGAAGATCAAAAAGGTGAGACCAATAAACAGGATGGCATACTTTGCCGCCCGAGTGCTTTTCTGATATTGGTCAACCGGAATAAAAAGATCCACTCCAAAGATTGCGCTCATTACATTTTCATTGGCACCAGACCATTGCTGTGGAA
The DNA here is from genome assembly GCA_051011275.1 of Cyclobacteriaceae bacterium. Lineage (GTDB taxonomy): Bacteria > Bacteroidota > Bacteroidia > Cytophagales > Cyclobacteriaceae > JBPCUG01. Next base: position 5,177 of record JBPCUG010000130.1, read on the forward strand.
AATTGCGATTTAGATGTAACACTTCCCATTGGGCTTGGAACTGATCGCTGGAGATTTGCCGGTCCTCGGGTAAAAATGCACCACTAAAACTAGGATGTGGCCAGTTGGATTTAATATCCACATTAGTAGTTTTACCCACCGGCACGAAATTTAATGAACTACTTCCATTCAGTGCTAGATCCATTTGAAATCGGTATCCTCCGGAGTCAATAGGTTGTAAGGGTGTAGCCGCACTAATGCCTTCTGATACTACATCTTTTGAAATCGTTCCTGGATCAAAAGTTATAGGTTGACCATTCCAAGACAAGGACACCTGGTTTTTAATCCCCCTCATGTCAGTGATGCCTAATGCCAAGTAAGCATCTTGCCAAAGAATATCCTCTTGGGCAGAAACCCATTCTTCCATTTCGACTCTCGGGAAAGTCCCTTTAAGATTCAAATCAGTTGTGTATACTATAGCTTCACATATTCCACGGTACCTTTTTTCGGGATCGATGTTACCCTCTACCTCCAAGTGATCGGGCAGGAAATGTGCATAGTCAATCTGGGAAACAAGTTTATCATTTTGGTCCCTAAAGTATGTCCGGTAAGGGACCGTAAGGATTGGGCCGGTGATAGTTTGGTCATTGCCCCAGATAGAGCTGATCTCGCTGATCACTCCCTGGCGGTAGTACTCACGCTCGGAGATCAAAGACTCCACCATTGAGGTGGGAAATAATAAGATCAACATGAGGATCCCTACGGAGACTAACTTTATAGTTATGGAATTTCGGATCCATTGATTTAGGCGGTCGAAAAAGGAGTTTGATTGTGTCATGGGATGATGATTTAAATATTCCTTGTAAAGATGATTGTTTTCTAACTATTCCACAGATTGTGATGACTTATTCTAATCTCTAAACTTATAGGCTCCAGTAATACCCAAATGATCGGAGTCAGTACCTCCTATGGTTTGGAAATTCAGGCAAGTAAGCTGTTCATTGTGCATAATGTAATCGATGGGAATGCGGCCCCATTTACTAAAGGCGGGAAAAGTCGGCTCCAATCCGGAACGGCTATCTTGCAAGTCGGCCTTTTGTCTTAAGGCCACAATAGCTGAGTCCCAGGGAACGGCATTAAAGTCGCCTACGGCCAGTACCGGGCCCTTTCTGTTTTCTAAGTATGAGGCCATGGCCGTTAGGTGATGGTTACGCGCCACAAACCGTGATCTACTTACAGGTGATTTAGTATGTGCGGTCACGAAATGTATGGTGTGGTCTGCCAACCAAATATCTCCGGTGATGCTGGGAATGCCGGTCCAATATTTTACTTCTAACTGCTTCAATGGGTATTTGGAAAACACTGCTATCCCATATCCCGGATTGTTGTCGATCACAACCTTTTGATAAGGATATGCTTTGGTGAGGGCAAACTCCAGTTCCTTTACCCAGGCTGGATCCACTTCCTGAAATGAAAGGAAATCTGCTTGTGATTTCAAGGCTTGTTTAATGGTTTTGTCATACGCGCTACTGTACTTCAGCACATTGAAATGTGTGACCTTCAAATCTGCTCCATCTACGGAAGAGGAAGATGGGCGCACCAAATAGGGCCATAGGTAAGCAAGGATCATAACAAATGACAGGCCAGCGGCTTGGGCTAAAATCTTTTTGCGGAATAGCAAAGCCCCGACTGCCAGCACCAGATAAAGCCAAAGAGCATGAAAAGCGAAGTTCTGCCAAAGACTGACTACATACCAAGGCTGTGGCACAATCAAGGCTATAGCTGTAACCATAGTAGCTACAGGAATTAAATAAATTTTCATAAGGCAATGTATTTAGGAATAAAAATAAAGGCTCCCACAAATGCGGCTACAATGGCGATAACCAGAACCGCTCCGGCCGCCAGGTCCTTGACCAAACCGGCTTGTGGATGCTT
>JBPCUG010000131.1:0-4510 GCA_051011275.1 Cyclobacteriaceae bacterium
GCATGCGCCAAACATTGGCAAAGGAACCATTGACATTTTGATTGATATTATCCGGGTCTTCTCCTTCCCTTTCAGAATAGGTTAGGTTGACGTTTTCACCAACTCGCAACCAGTCGGTTATGTTAGCTGTAGAATTGAAACGACTGGAATATCGAGTGAATTCAGTGCCTAATACCACTCCTTCTTCGTTGTAATAGCCACCTCCAAACAGATAGGTGCCTTTTTCAGAGCCTCCTGAAGCTGTTATATTATATGCCTGAAAAATGCCCGGATCAATAGTCTCATCAAACCAATCCGTGCCTTGCTGATTGGCCCGCATCAATTGGAAGATGCCATCACCATTGTTGTCATTAAGATCATATTGATCCAAGGTGGTAACCACATTCCCATTGGCATCAACTATATTATTGCCATCTAAGAATGTACCAGGAGGGTTTATAAAGTCTGGTAATATTGCCTGCGTCCCACTGCCATATTGAGCATGACTAAAAGGCTGTCCAGCATTGATCTGGGAAGTCCTGATAGCATCAGCAAGTTGCTGAGGGTTTACAAAATCAGGAAACCTACTATCTGGAATATTGTTCACACCGATATTTACCGATGCGCTGAAACTAGTCTTTCCAGGCTTGCCGCTTTTGGTGGTAACTACGATCACGCCATTGGCCGCTCTATTTCCATAAACCGATGCAGCCGCTGCGTCTTTTAGAATTACGATCGACTCAATATCAGCTGGGCTTAAGGAAGTGAGATCGCCCTGGACAGGTACACCATCTATAACATATAATGGGTCATTAGAATTAAGGGTACCAAAACCTCTTACTCTTACCACGGTTGGACCGCCCGGCAATCCAGTATTGGTTACAGCTACTCCCGGAGTACGACCTTGCAAAGCTCTATCAAGGCTCACTACCGGAATCTGTTCTAGTTCTTCAGATCCCAAAACCGAAGCGGCTCCGGTTATGGATCGAGTGGATTGTGAAGTGTAGCCTGTGACCACTATCTCCTCTAAAGCGGTTACATCAGGAACCAAACGAATATTAATCGTGGACTGATTTCCAATACCAATCTCTTTAGTACCATAACCCACAAATGACACTACTAGTATATCGTTCGGACTGGCATTTAGCCTAAAAGCTCCGCTTATATCACTCACTGCACCTGTAGTAGTGCCTTTGATCAGGATATTTACTCCGGGAATAGGATCCGAAGTCTCGTCGTCAACAATCACCCCGTCAATACTCTGCTGCGCAAAGATATATGAAGGGGTTACCAATAAGAGAAGGGATAACATAACTACTATTCCATCCCCTCTTAGATGCGTAAATAAATTTACCATATTAGCTGGTTTTGGTGAGATTTGTATAACTATTAAATCTTCATATATTCATGTTTTTAATAAAGAGTGTATTAAAGCTACTAAGGCTAAATACATTATTTACCCCCCATAGAAGGGGATATTAGAGATATGTCGGCTTATATTCATTAAACTAAAAAATAAAAAAAACACAATTTTACAAACCTCTATTAATGAAGCGATTGCGGCAAATGCCAAGTAAAAGCTCTTAAGTTTGGTTGGCCTCATTGTGAGGCCGTATTAGTTATGATGTCTTCACTTTTCTTTATAAATTTCAATAGCTACTAACCATGAAACTGCTATTATGAAAAATTTGAAAACGCATACCATAATCTTTCTTTTATTGGGGCTTTTATCTTTCACTAAGTCCTTTTCACAGACTAATTATCTAGCAGAACCTTTCAGCTCTGAAACACTCGATCAATGGATGGAGGAGGTATCGAACTGGGGACGATGGGGTGATAACGATCAACTTGGTACCTTGAACTTAATAACCCCGCAAGTTCGCAAAGAGGCGGCTGCGTTGGTACAATCAGGCCGCTCTGTATCCTTGGCCATGGATCTCGATACCAATTCAGGCTTAAATAACTCCCAACCGCTGCAGCATACTTTTACCCGGATGGGACAATGGACTATGGATACCTATTCTATAAGTTATCATGGGTATGCTCACTCGCATTTAGACGCCCAACGTCATATTGCACAAAACGGGAAAATATATAATGGATACCCCGAGGAAGATCTAAAACAGCCGGGTACCGGCAATATGGGAGTGCATCATATGAGAAACGGTATATTTTCAAGAGGGCTTTTAGTGGATATGCCTAGATTAAAGAGAGTCCCTTACCTGGAACCTGCAACCTCGATTACAATTGAGGATCTTGAGGCTTGGGAAAAAAAAACTGGCATTACGGTGAAAAGAGGAGATATACTTCTCATCCGAACCGGTCGCTGGGCCCGGGAGAAGGAAAAAGGAGCCTGGAATTTCGTTGAAGCTGCGGCTGGACTTCATGCTTCCACGGCAAAGTGGCTCAAGGAGCGAGAGGTTGCAGTGCTTGGCAGCGATGGAACGGCAGATGTGCTTCCGTCAGGCAATGATAGTCAAACTCATCCCCTTCATCAGTTAGTCCTTATTGGAATGGGGATGCCTTTATTGGATAACCTAAACCTGGAGGATGTTGCTGACGTTGCTGCGGAGCATAACCGCTGGGAATTTTTGTTAGTGGTAGCTCCATTGCGTATTGTTGGTGGTACTGGATCGCCACTAAATCCTATCGCTACGTTTTAAAAGATTTGCTATTTAGAATAAAAAAACTACTCCCGCAAAACGTTCAAATCTTAGCACAAAGACAGCTATACAAAAAAGCCCGCTGTCGCGTAAAGCTTTGGCGGGCGAAGGTGGGCGCTGAGGGATTCGAACCCCCGACCCCCTCGGTGTAAACGAGGTGCTCTGAACCAGCTGAGCTAAGCGCCCAAATCAGTTCTCAGTTTTTAGTTCACAGTTTTCAGTTGAGTAAACAACTAAGAACCTGAAACGGGGAACTAAAATGGATTGCAAATCTAGTCGAGAAAATGATTTAAGCAAAAAAAATTATCAAATTATTGGTTTGATGTATTCTCTTGTTTTCGTGTTTCAGGTGAAAAACGCTCAAATAAACTTTCAAATTACTACAACCTGACCGGGAAGGGGGTAAAAATGTCAGTTTTGAAATCATTAACATAATAATTTCCCAACATTGGCATTATGATTATACCCACTTGCCAAAGTATTTGTAAATTTGCACTAATCGACTGAATCCTTGTTCAAAAAGATCCTTTTGTATTTTGGGCTGGCCATTACCTTCATTTTGGTTGCAGGGAGCCTACTCACCTATTTAAACCAGGATCGTATCGTCCAAAAGTTTATAACAGAGGTAAACAAGAATATTAATACACCTATTAAGGCCAAGCACATAGGTCTTTCCTTATGGGAAAAATTTCCTCAACTTTCAGTTAATCTTCACCAGGTTTGGATCCAAGAAAGTTTGGCTCAAAGTACGGATACTTTGGCTGAAGCCGCCAATATCTACTTCACCTTTGGGCTTTGGGATATCTTACGTGGGGATTTCGTAATTGATCAGGTGCACCTGGAAAATGCCAAGGTCGATCTGTTTGTGACCGAAGATGGCCATAACAACTTTACTATTATCACCAGGGACACCACAAAACTCAAAAAGGAAGTTGCTTTTAAGATCGATCAAATAAACCTGAAAGATGTAGCTATCAATTATCAGGACCGACAACGAAAGCAAGACTTCAAATTGCTTGCTCACGATATGCAGGCTGGTTTGGAAATAGAAAATGATCTTTATAAGATTGCCTTGTTGGGAAATGTTACTTCCGAGAAGATTGAAATAAATAAAAAACAATACTTTAAGGATAAGCCTTTATCAATTGACGGAAGCATTGACTACCACTACAATCAGCGCCTAGTAAATATCTATCCGACCAAGATCGGTCTGAATAAATCTTCCTTTTTAGTTGAAGGCAGCTATCAAAGTCGGCCCGTGGGTGTGATGGATATAGCGGTTAAAGGAGAAGACACAGACATCCAAACGGTTCTTTCCTTACTTTCAGAAGCTGAATATAAGAAATATGAAGCCTATCGTAGTGATGGAGATCTATATTTCGAAGGATCATTAAAGGGTCAATTGAATGACAAACATTCTCCGGCAATTGATCTTAAGTTTGGCTGTAAAGAAGCCGCTTTCTATCACCCTAACTACAAAAAGGGTGTCAAAAATGTAAATCTAACCGGGCACTACTATAACCCATCAATAAAGGATCTTTCAACTGCTGAGTTGACCTTGGAAAATGTAACAGGGGAACTTGATGGAAGATCATTCCAAGGTAATTTGACGCTTAGAGATTTCACAAACTATGAGATCGCTTGCGATCTGGATGCAGTGTTAAATGTCAATTCTTTGCTACAATTTTATCCAATTGAGAATCTCCAACAAGCTTCAGGATTTGTGGATCTCGATATTCATATGGAAGGCATCGTAAATGCCCCAAACAAGAAATCCTCGCAAAACTTTGTTGCCAGTGGTGAGATCAATTTAGATGATCTGCAATTTGATCTCAAGCAAAACAACCTTCCCTTTAGAGATTTCAATG
>JBPCUG010000132.1:0-3922 GCA_051011275.1 Cyclobacteriaceae bacterium
GTAAAAGGTTCATAGTGCAGGCGATAGCCAATACTCAATTTTACCCCTGCTTCTTTACAGGCATCAATCATTTGCTGGCATTCGGCCATTGAAATGGCCATGGGCTTCTCGCAGATCACATGCTTACCCGCTTTTGCCGCACGTATGGTGTATTCTGCGTGCATGGAGTTAGGTAGCACTATATAGATAATGTCGATATCCTGGTTGTCCGCGATGGCATCGTAGTTCTCGTAATCATAAGTATTCTCTTCAGGGACGCTGTACTTGTCTTGCCATATCTTTTCTTTCTCTTTGGTCCCGGTAACTATTCCAGAAAGATAGCATTGTCCGGTTTTCATTAAAGCGGGTGCCAATTGGTTAGTGGCATAATTGCCCAAACCAACTAAGGCCACACCTAGTTTTCTATTTGGGTCCAGTGCTTCTTCAGTAACTTCACTGGTTTCGCCCTCATTGCCGTCTGAAGGTTTCGAACATCCGGGGAGCAAACCCATGCTTACAGCGCCAAAGCCCAAAGATGTTTTTTTGACAAAGTTTCTTCGAGTGAGGGAGTAAATTTTAGGATGCTTAGTTTTCATAGCGATTCATAGCGATTTTAGTTTAAGGACAAATACAATATATGGCTTAATTCAACTAAAGACAATCCGATATCAAAAACAAAGGACCTCTGATCTATTTAGTACTTTGAAGCAATTTCCTTATCTTGATATGGAGGCGGAACCCATTATGAAACAACTAGGATTTCATATAATTGTAATTACATTGCTTAGCTCAATTAATTTACCGGCTCAGGAAGTTTATAGTCCGGAAGAGCAAGAAGTTTTGGAGGTATTTGAATTGTTCTTTGATTCGATGAGGGAGCGTGATACGGTTGCGCTTAAAAGCATTATTTCAAATCGACATGCACCATATCGATTTTGGCAAACGAGTGGGGTAGTTAATGATGGTGGGATAGGCGGATCGGGTGTAACGGCAAAAGGATTTTTAAAGGATGTGGGAACTGAGGTAGGTCTATTCGGCAAGTGTAGCAATGAATTCGAGGATCTCTCGATAAAAATATATGATCAATATGCAGTAGTATCAGCAAAATATGAGTGTTTCGTTAACAAGGGTCGCGTTAATAATTATGGAATCTATACCCTTCAGTTTCTCAAAGAGACAAAATGGAAAATATTTAAGGTCTATAGTTATAGGAAGCTCAGTAACAATTGAAATAAAATGAGATACGTAGTTCTCCATCTTGGTAAAATTCTAGTACTAGTACTAATTCCGTTTTACCTTCCTGTTCACGGTCAGCAAATTTCCAAACAGGAACTACTCTTCTTGACCCCAGAATGGGAGGGGGAACGATTCAATGACGGTCGTCCGAAGGTGGCGGATGATATTTTGTATCGTATGAAACTGGTAACTCTCGAAGAAGCCTGGGCCGTGCTTAGAGGTGAAAACTTTACCAATCAATATGAGGAGAATTGGCTTACTATCAATCCTGACAGTGTTTTGGTAGGCCGTGCGTTAACTGCCACTTTTATGCCTGGTCGACCTGATGTGCATAGAGTGATCGATGAAAAAGGACATAACCAAGATGGTCGCATTAAGTCTCAAAACTCTTGGCCAATCGATCTATTGGTGGAAAGAGATGTTTATGTAGTTGACCAATTTGCAGCCCATGAAGATGGGCCTACGATTGGCGACAATTTAGGAAATGCAATTTTTGCAAAGTCAGGCAATGGAATCGTTTATAATGGAGCAATTCGTGATATCAGCGGTTTAAAGGAAATTGGTTCGTTTACTTCTTTTTTCCGAAGCTATCATCCATCACATCATTTAAACAATCCGAAGGGACGCCTTAATACAACTTTAGTGGGCATCAATACACCTACTCGTATTGGTAATGTCATGGTACTTCCGGGAGATGTTGTGCTGGGTCGTGATGGTGGGGTTGTTTTTATTCCTCCACACCTAGCTGAAAAAGTAGTTGCCACCTCGGAGATCGTTCGTTTGAGAGATATGTTTGGCCACCAAAGACTAAGGGAGCAAAAATACACCGCCGGTCAGATTGACACTCGTTGGTCGGATGAGATCGAAAAGGATTTCTCCCAGTGGCTCAATGACCATATTGATGAACTACCGGTGCCAAAAGCACAAATACAAGAACTCCTAAAAACCAGGACCTGGTAATTATGAAAAAACAACAACGACGCTCCTTTCTAAAGAAAACTGCTTTAACCGGTGCCCTAGCCTCATTGACCCCTTTTGGTCAGGGTTTGCAAGCGGCAGTTGAAAAAATGCCCTTAGCCTCCCGGCCAGCCGATCTAAAAATAACCAGTATCAAATGTGGCTTTATTCGCAACGGGTCAGGACTTTTTGTAAAGATCCATTCCAACCAGGATATTTGGGGCTGTGGTGAAGGAGTAGATGCTACACCCGGTACCTATCATCTAGTAAAGAGGTTTGAAAAAAGATTGGTGGGCAAGAACCCACTTAATGTCCACCGGCTTTTTGAGGATATCCGGCGATCGGGGTTCTTTGCCGGGGCACAATCCGGTATGTATATAGCAGTTTTGTCGGCTGTGGAGTCGGCACTTTGGGACTTGACCGGAAAAGCATTGGGATTGCCGGTTTACCAATTGCTAGGGGGAAAATTCAGGGATCAGATCAGGGTGTATTGTGATACAGCTTTGTATCAAAGCAACCTTCCGGCTCCGGAAGAATTTGCCAAGGTAGCTAAGCAAACAAAAGAAATGGGCTTCACCGCCATAAAGTTCGATCTTGATCAAAGTAAAGATCCTAATAAGTACGACGCTTACAATTGGACCGCCAGCCCTGCCGAATTGCAAAGGATGGTAGATCAGATGGCAGCCGCCCGAGAGGCTGTGGGCCCAAACATCGATATCTGTGCCGACATGCACGGGCGCTATGATGCGACCACCGGAGAGCGGGTGGCCAAATTGTTGGAGCCCTTAAATTTGATGTGGTTGGAAGAACCGATCCCCGCAGAAAATATTGAGGCGTATAAGAAGATCACCGATTCTACTAGTACTCCTATTTGTGCCGGAGAGAATCTATACCTGGCGCATGGTTTCCGACGACTGCTGGAAATAGGTGCTGTGGATATCATCATGCCAGACTTGCAGAAAGCGGGCGGCTTAGGGGAGGGCCAACGCATCGCTAATTTGTCCAACTTGTATTATGTGCCTTTTGCTCCTCATATGGTAGCCTCTTTTCTCGGAGCTATGGCTGCGGCCCATGTCTGTGCTTCAGTGCCCAATTTTATGGTGCTCGAGTGGCAGATATATTTTCATACCAATCCGATGTTCGAAGAGATCGTTACCTATGAAGGGACAAAAGTGAAAGACGGATTTATTCCCCTCTCAGAAAAACCCGGTATCGGAGTAGAGATCAACGAAGAAGGCATGAAAAAATATGCGACCGAGGGAATGCCATTTTTTGAGTAAGTTGGTTAGGATCAATTCATTTTAAAAAACCAGCTAATGAAAAAGTTACTGACAGCATTTGCCATCACTACGCTGCTAACACATCTAGCCATGGCGCCATCGGTAAAAACTTCTGAGCAGATCATTGGCAAGTGGAAAATGGAACAGGTGCTTGAAGGTGATCTTGACATTAGTAATGAACTCAATCCGGATGGCGATCGTTGGATTGCATTTAAACCTGACAGCCTTTTTGCCAGCGGTGGGGGCCCTTATGGTGACAATACCGGCAAGTACGTGATCGATGATGAAGCAGAAACAATCTTCCTGGATAGTGATGCCGGTGAGGATGATGACAGCATTGGAAGGTGGCGTTTGAAGGAGATAAAATGATTATGAGTGGCATTGGAACGGAAAGGCAAGAGAGAACTAAGGTTATTTCTGTGCGAGTAAAAGAGTAAAGCGCAGTTTTCCAGGTGTAAACGATACCGGGT
>JBPCUG010000133.1:0-4944 GCA_051011275.1 Cyclobacteriaceae bacterium
TTACAATTTTTGGCCTTGGCAACTGCCATGGCATTGTTATCTTGTTCCAGTGATGACGAGACCGCGGTAGTCGCACCGGTCCTTTCTTTTAACGACGTCAACCTTGAAACTCCATTTTTCACAGAAGGGGCTACTGAAACCCCTAGTTTGGAATGGAACGGAGCTGTAGGTACGCTTTCTCTCGATGGTCAGATACAGGGCGTTAGCCTCGATGCTACTGACGGGACCATCGAATGGGACAAGTCACTTCCTCTGGGATTAAATGATGTCAAGGTAGTCGCTACCAATTCGGCTGGAACAAATGCTGTTACCATTCAGATAGATAATCAGTTTACCGGTGATTTTATAGGCGGCTACAATACTGACCCCGAATCAGAATTATTAAGTTATGATTTTGAACTTAAGTTCAATGCTGATGGCACTATGAACGTAATGGATGGCGGGGAAGCCATTGCTTCAGGAACTTGGTCACTATCAGGCACCACCTTTACATCAGTTTATACTTATAACAGCAGTGGCACCTACAGTCTCATTATGGATATCATACACAGTGATACTGAAGCCCGAATAGAAGGTTATTGGTATGATGGTGATAATCCGGCGGCCGGAAATGAAAGAGGATTTATAAAATTGGATTTGTAATATTGTACAATTAAGAATTAAAGAGCTTCCCGGTTTACTGGGAGGCTCTTTTTCGTTTAGTCAATGAATTCCGGATAATTCCGGATCATTTTCCCTTGAAACCTGCCAAAGGATTAAGCGCATGCTTATCAATGAATCTGCAATCAAACACAAAATACTCACATAGGTATTTCTACGCAACAATTGAGTGTTAATACGCATCAATCGCCCTTTCCTTCCTTAGAATATTTCAAAGATGCTGCTATATTTCTCAAAAGGTCTTTGTCACGTCTTTTTCATGGCGTCTTAAGGATTCCACTGATTATTTCTTAGGGTAATTTAACCTGATGCATAGACATTTTGATCCATTCAGTTGCATAGATTATTATGGTTTCTTACATAGTGGTACCACTGGCATTTCCAATTTATTTAATTATTAAGGAGTCAACCATTATCTTGTAATCATGAACTCCGAAATTGATTTTAATAGACTAGAACAGGCCTCACTCATTTTAAAGACACTCTCATCCTATTCGTATGGGCACGGTGCAGTTGCTAATTCGCTATGAAGAGCTCACGGTTGGGGAGATTAGCCAGTAACTATCCATCAGCCAACCATTGCTGTCCAGCTACTTGTCAAATTTAATAAATGTCAGGTGTCCTGGACTATCAAAGAAACGGTAAAAGAGTTTACTACTCCTTGAAGTGACAGGAATTAACCAAGGTCATCCAATGCATGGAAAATTGCAACATGGATAACCTTCCATAACCTTCCTGGGTTTTCCATTTTCTTTTCTTGTCAGCCCCTGATTTTCTTTCAAATCGCAAACATCCTTGCACCCTACATAAACCAGAGAACTATGTAATAAACATATATTGATCTCTTTATATGTTTGCAGTGTAAAAAGAGTAACATCTTTTCGCCCCTTCCAGCTACTGGTACTACTTGACCCAAATGGGATCAGAGATTAGAGCAAAATTGGTATTAAGAGCAGTTTATCACCTCAATGAAGAAATTTAACTGTATCCGTTTGCTAAAACATTTTGGCAAAGCAATATTAGTCTTTTCAATTATCACTTCGATTTCTTCGAAGGCCTACCCACAAACCACTGGTTTCGTATTCGAGCCCTCTTCGGGATCGGTTTTGGACCCAAATGGTGATGGATATGTGTCTGAAACTTTATTTGGTTTCTCCGGTGACGCTGACGATAGCGATGAATTTGAAATCACCATGTATCCATTGCCGTCAATAGGAACTGGAGAGGCTATATCTGATGTGCGAAGTGGGCCTGATTGTGGATTTACTGACCTATCTATTGATCCATCCGGAAACGCTACTTATACAACTATTGACGGTTCCGGTAATTTAATTTTTCGATTCAGACTATCGGATTTTCGACCCAATGCCAAAGGGTATACAGTGCTTATAGATACAGATGGGTTACTAGGAAGTGATGATCCTAATAGCACTGCTTCAAACCCAGGGTTTGAAATCGCAGTCGTGCTGAGATCTAAAAGCGACGTTTTTATTGCAGATATAGATGGGGCGGATAATTGTAGCAGTATTACCAACACTTACTCTTTGTCTACTAACCATCAAAAATCTGTAGCAGGAATCGAAAGCTGCGGAGATCCTGACTATTTCTATGATTACTTTGTTCCCTTGGCCGACCTAACCGCCAATTTTGGTATTACTACCAGTACTGGCTTAAGAATGGTTTCCACCACTAACACTTCCAATTCTTGTGCCTTGGAAGGAAGTGTATCTGACGTAGGAGGTGTTGACGATAATATTTACGGGGATTGTGTTACCTGTGCCTGGGAAGATGTAATTGATAGTCAGGTACCCACCCCTTTAGATGATCTTGACGGTGACGGCCCTGGGTTTACAGCCACACGAACTGATTGCCCGGTCATTAATGAGCCTATTGCTTCAGGTGCAACAGTGGTATCAGGAACTTCTGAGGTTAATGCTGCTATAGTTATCTCGGTTTATGATCAAACCAATACATTAAGGTTTACCGACAATGTAACTGCGGACGGAGCAGGTAACTGGACCTCAAACACATTGCCCGCATCCCTTGATGATAACGATATCATTAAAGTTGATGCAACGGCTGCCGGAGAATCTATCTCCCTACCTGACTGTAACAGCGCCATAGTGGGTGCTACCTGTACTGACGCAATTGTTGATGGCGGTCTCATCACTGCTTCAAACAAAGGAATTTGCGGAGCAGCCGGAAGTGGGATCTCCGGTGCTACTATCAAACTATATCTAAATGGAGTTTTACTAACACCATCAGGAGGTTCGGGAGGATTTCCCAGTGGTGAAGTAATAGTAGATGCCGATGGATCATGGTATTGGAAGTGTAATACCAATAACGGTAGTTGTTCCAGCGGGGCCAACTGTAGCTTTGCCGATGGAGTTTATCAAATCACCCAAACAGTATCGGGATCATGCGAGTCAGATCCTATTATCTTTTGCAAAGGAGTAAGCGGTACCTCAACAGCTCCGTCCATTATTACCAGTCCAATTCTAAGTACAGCTACTAGTGTTTCCGGAACTGCGAATGCAAATGCAGCTATTATGTTATATGCAGACGGTATTCAGATTGGAACCACCAACGCTAACGGGTCGGGGGATTGGACTGTATCCTCGTTAACCTTAACACACTGCACTGAGATCACCGCGAAAGCAATTGACGGAGGATCATGTATTTCTAGTGCTTCACCGGGCATTTTCGTGACTGAAGATTCTAGTATTCCAACCATAAATTGTGATATGATCCCCGGAGATACTGAAGTATCCGGATCCGCTGTTGGAATTGCAGGTGGGTTAGTCAGCGTATTTGTGGATGGAATACTAGATGCAAATAGCCCGGTTACGCTCGGCGCTTTTAATAACTGGAACATTACGTTGACTTCACCTCTTACCCAGGGAGCTATCGTTACTGCTACTTTAGATGGAGGAGTGTGTTATGAAGAGAGTAGCGCTTCAAGCAGTTGTACAGTACCAGGATTATCAAGTACGCCAACATTAGATTGCTTGCCTATTCCCAATAATTACATAGAAGGAATTAGTAGCAGCATTACCGGTACGCATTCTGAAGGTGGTGCTACCACTATTAACATATATATAGACGGTGATTTAATAGGTTCTGTTATTAGCACCAGTCCTTGGTCCGTTCCGGTGGATCCAAATGATCTTTATGCCGGAGGGGAACTAACCGCCACAGTGAATGATGGTGTAAATGCTGAGAGTTTAGCCTCCGGATCATGTATTGTAGATTGCCAGGCGCCGCTAAACTCGCAAATGCTGTCATACATTGGAGGAGATGACCAGGTTTGTGAGGTCATTGAAAACGCCCAGTTTTTATTAGAAAATTCAGAAAACCTGGTAGTATATGAACCTTACGACGTAGGTACTTCCATGGCCGCAGGTTATGCTGTTCTTGGTAACGGAGGTGACGTTACGCTCACCACTTTTCCTTTAAGTACCGGTACAAGTACCATTGAAGTTAGAGCCTATAAGGTAACGCCCGGAGTGACTTGTGAGTCTGTTCTTAGTAACACCATTGATTTTGCGGTTAATCCTTTGCCGAACGAAACACTCGTTGTAGGCCCTGCCACAACAACCATTTGTCCAAGCTTATCAGTTGATGTCAATGTTGATTTATCAGAATCTGGTGTCAACTATCAGTTATGGAACAATACTACCAGCAGCCTCGTGGGATCGACAGTTGCTGGTACTGGAGGGACCATTATCTTGAATACGGGAGCGGTTAATACTTCCACGACTTTTTCAGTAATCGCAACCAACAGTGCGACCGGATGTGAAATAACTTTGGACAATACCGTTGATGTTACTACCAGTGGCCCCAATGCAACTTCATCAGTTACTGCTGACAATTCCAGTGTTCCTTCTGGGAGTTCGACCAACATTAACATCAATACGGTCAACGACGGATACTCTTACCAACTATATGACGATGGGGATAATCCGATTGGCACCGCTTATATTGGTGATGGAACAACCTTTGTAAGATCTACCGGGGCCATAACTACTGAAACTACCTATCATGTTATTGTGACCGGCGCCGGTTGTGACGTTACGTTGGCTGATCAGCCCACAGTTTCGATTACAGATATCGAAGCTGTCTACTCGGTTGATGCAGCTCAAAATGTAGACAGCTATACCAATGGGGAAAGCCTGGCTACTGTCACTGATGCCGATGGTGCTGTTACTTCTGCAGTACTAGCCAACAGCACCACCTTGCCGGCAGGGACAGCACTCAATGCCACTACCGGTGAGATCACAGTTA
>JBPCUG010000134.1:0-7398 GCA_051011275.1 Cyclobacteriaceae bacterium
CTTAGGAGCTGAAATTCCACAGGCAATATTAAATAAAGGTGAGGAGGAAGCTGAGCTCCTGTTCAAGTGGTGGCTTGATCTCTTTGGAGAAGACTATTATGTAGAACTGCAGCGACATGAATTGGAAGAACAAGAAAAGGTAAATGCGGTGCTGCTAAAGTTTGCCCAAAAGTACCAAGTAAAAGTAATAGCCTCCAATGACTCCCATTACGTAGACGAGGACGATGCCAACGCTCACGATATCTTGCTCTGTGTCAATACCGGAGAATTCCAAAGTAAGCCGATTTGGAAAGGATCAGGCTTCGGAGGCAGGGATCATAGATTTGGCTTTCCCAATAACCATTTCTACTTTAAAAGTCAGGGCGAAATGGCTCAACTATTTAAGGACATTCCGGAAGCATTGGATAATACCAATGAGATAGTTGACAAGGTCACTCCACCAGAATTAAAACGGGATATCCTACTACCTAATTTTCCCTTACCCTCAGGTTTCTCAAATGCAGACGATTACTTGAAGCACATTACTTTCGAAGGCGCCCGTTCTGCAAAAAGATATGGCGAGATCAGCCTGGATGTTGAAGAAAGGATTGAACATGAGCTCAATATTATTAAAACCATGGGCTTTGCCGGTTACTTCCTTATCACTGCCGATCTAATTAATGCCGGCAAAAATATGGGAGTAATGATTGGCCCGGGTCGTGGGTCGGCTGCCGGTTCGGTGGTAGCCTACTGTACTGGCATTACCAACATAGATCCCATAAAATACAACCTGCTTTTTGAGCGGTTCCTCAACCCTGAGCGAATCTCGATGCCTGATATTGATACCGATTTTGATGATGAGGGAAGACAACAGGTAATCGATTATGTGGTGGACAAATACGGCAAAAGCCAAGTAGCCCAAATTATCACCTATGGCACCATGGCTGCTAAAATGGCTATCAAGGATGTGGCTCGGGTTACTGAGTTGCCCCTAGCCGAGGCAAATCTGCTAGCTAAGATGGTGCCTGAAAGACCTGGGATCACATTGGAAAAAGCCTATAAGGAAGCACCGGACCTGAATGCCGTACGCAAAGGAGGTGACCAACGGGCTCAGGTATTGCAAATGGCGGAAAAACTGGAAGGTTCCGTGCGTAACTCCGGTATTCACGCCGCTGGAGTGATCATAGCCCCTGATGACCTAACTGAATTCATACCGGTATCCACTTCCAAGGATTCTGATCTTTGGGTTACGCAGTTTGATGGCAAAGTGATCGAGGATGCAGGAATGCTAAAAATGGATTTTCTTGGCCTCAAGACCCTAAGCATTATTAAAGATGCTCTGAAACTAATCCAGAAGAACCGCGGTAAGGCCATCGATATTGATACCATTTCCCTAGATGATGAGAAGACTTTTGCGCTTTATCAAAATGGTGATACTGTTGGCACCTTTCAATTCGAATCACCAGGTATGCGCAAATACCTTCAGGTACTTAAGCCCACCGATATCGAGGATCTAATTGCTATGAATGCGCTGTATCGGCCCGGGCCAATGGAGTTTATTCCTAACTTCATTAACCGAAAGCACGGCAAGGAACCAGTAGAATATCCGCATGAGTTACTCGAACCTATATTAAAAAACACCCATGGTATCATGGTATACCAGGAACAGATCATGCAAACCGCCCAGATAATGGCAGGTTACAGTCTTGGACAAGCGGATTTGTTGCGTAGAGCCATGGGTAAGAAGAAAATCGAGGAAATGGTCAAGCAAAGGGTCATTTTCGTTGAGGGGGCCAAAGAGAAACACGATATATCTGCAGAGAAAGCGGAAGAGATATTTTCCATTATGGAGCGCTTTGCCGCTTATGGCTTCAATCGGTCGCACTCCGCCGCCTACTCAGTGGTAGCCTATCAAACTGCCTACTTAAAAGCTCACTATCCGGCTGAGTATATGGCTTCCGTACTGACCCATAATCAAAATAACATTGAGAAGATCACCTTCTTTATGGATGAGTGCAAAAGGCGCGGTATCAAAGTGCTTGGCCCTGATATCAATGAGAGTGGGTTATATTTTGACGTTAATTTGAACGAAGAGATCCGATTTGGCTTAGGAGCTATCAAAGGTACCGGTGAGACCGCTGTCGAGGCCATTATTAGTGAAAAGGAATCAGGTGGTCCCTATAAAGATATTTTCGATTTTGCGGAAAGAGTGAATCTGAGGACTGTAAATAAGAAAACCTTCGAAAGCTTGGCCATGGCGGGAGCCTTAGATTGCTTTGAAGGTTATCATAGGAGGCACTACCTCCATGCACCTGAAGGTGAAAGCAGTCTCATAGAAATGGTGATCAAGTACGGCAACAAAGTGCAGGGAGAAAAAAATGCAGCACAGGTTTCATTGTTTGGGGGAGAGAATGGTGTAGCTATTCCTACACCCAAAGTCCCTTTTTGCGAACCTTATACCGAAATAGAAAAACTGAAAATAGAAAAGGAGGTTGTAGGCTTTTACATTTCAGGCCATCCGCTTGACCAATTCCGGTTGGAAATTAAAAGCTTTTGTACATGCACGGTAGATAGAATTGAAAACTATAAAAACCACGATATTTCAGTAGCCGGAATTATTACCAAGTTCAATGAACGATATAGTAAAAATGGTCGGCCTTTCGGTTTATTTACTATCGAAGACTTTGAAGCTTCACTGGATATGGCCATGTTTGGAGAGGAATACTTGAAAAACAAGCATTTGATCTCGATCGGAAGCTTTGTTTACATTAAAGGCAAGGTAACCGAGCGATATAATCAGCCCGGTATTTGGGAGCTGAGACCACATACGATCCAATTGCTTAGCGAGATCCGTGAAAAGCTTAGCAAAGAAATATTGCTTGAGGTAAAGTTGGAAGATGTCAATGATGGTTTGGTGGACCAATTGGAGGAACTTAGCAACAACCACCCGGGTAAATGTCCCTTAAAAGTCATGATTTCCGATTTGGATGAGAACATTTCAGTGGAGTTACTATCCCGAAAATACAAGGTAAGTCCGGAGAATGACTTAATAGATGAGCTGGAAAAGCTGAATAAGGTGAGTTATCACATTCTAAACTAATCAGTCAAAATTTCCGAACTGGTGACAGATTGACACTGAATTTTGTCGTTGGCCCTACAAAATTGCTATAATCGCCGGTTTTTCGGGGCATCTATTCATTTTGCACTATATTTGTGCACTAGGTTTTAAAATTATTTATCACTTGACAATAGTATAAGATCATGAATAAAGCCATAGAAATAACCGATGCCAACTTCGAGGAGATCATCGCCTCAGACCTACCAGTGTTAGTAGATTTTTGGGCTGAATGGTGTGGACCCTGTAAAATGATAGGTCCAGTAGTGGAGGAGTTAGCTTCGGAGTATGAGGGCAAAGCTATAATTGGCAAAGTAGATGTAGACTCTAACCCTGAGGTATCCCATAAGTTTGGAATAAGAAGTATCCCTACTTTACTGGTATTCAAAGGAGGAGAGATAGTGGATAAGCAGATTGGTGCAGTGCCTAAAAGTGTACTTGCTCAAAAACTTGACGCTCAAATGGCGGCAGCCTAGATTACTAAAAGACAAAAAACAAACCCGGTAGTGCCAACTTGCCGGGTTTTTTTATTTTCAAAAAAATCACAGAGGAAAACTTTAAGTTGAATTACAGGGGAATTTACTTAAGCACACCAATTTAAAAAATTATCTTTGCCTAATATTTCACAATAAGAAACATCTATGTCTACTGATATTAAATCAAGCCTGTATCCTGGAGTAGTGACCGGTGCTCAGCTCCAAACATTATTGAACTTAGCTCAAGAACATAATTTTGCCTTACCGGCAGTAAACGTAGTGGGATCAAATTCCATTAATGCCGTGCTGGAAACGGCACGAGAAGTAAACTCACCGGTTATGATCCAGTTTTCCAACGGCGGCGCCCATTTTAATGCCGGGAAGGGATTAGACAACAGCGATCAAAGTGCTGCGGTAATAGGGGCTGTATCTGGTGCGCATCATGTACACCACCTAGCTGAACACTATGGTGTACCGGTAGTTTTGCATACTGATCATGCAGCCAAAAAATTGCTACCCTGGATAGATGGAATGCTGGAAGCGGGTGAAAAGCACTTTGCCCAAACCGGAAAACCCTTATTTAGTAGTCATATGATCGATCTTTCGGAGGAGCCTTTGGAGGAAAACGTATCCATATGTAAGAGCTACCATGAACGTATGAGCAAAATAGGTATGACCCTGGAAATCGAGTTGGGCGTTACTGGAGGCGAGGAAGACGGAGTGGATAACACCGATGTGGATAGCAGCCGTCTTTATACGCAACCTGAAGAAGTAGCCTATGCCTATGAACAACTAATGGAGATAAGCAATCAATTCACGGTAGCTGCTGCTTTCGGTAATGTGCATGGCGTGTACAAACCGGGGAATGTAGAGCTAAGGCCCATAATCCTCAAAAATTCACAGGATTACATACAACAAAAATTCAACACCAAAGCCAATCCAGTCAATTTCGTATTCCATGGTGGGTCAGGATCGCCGCAGGATCAAATACGAGAAGCCATTAATTATGGGGCCATCAAAATGAATATTGATACTGATATGCAATGGGCTTTTTGGGACGGAATAAGAAATTACTATGAAACCAATCGTGACTACTTGCAAGGCCAAATTGGGAATCCCGATGGAGATGATGTTCCCAACAAAAAATACTATGATCCCCGAAAGTGGCTTCGAGAAGCGGAAAATAGTTTCGTAAATAGGCTAAAGATAGCCTTCGAAGATCTTAACTGCACAGGTGTACTTAGCAAATTCTAATCTTGAAATTGTCCTATAGTTTAAATTAGAATTTGTGGATACTTGTATTATTTTTTGATTTTATTGGTAGCATCTTAGTTCGCCATCTTCAACTAATAATGCAAGTTTCTGTGGTTTTTAGCCCATCAATAACATGAATGTAATAATTCTTAGGACCGGTTGCCTCTTTTAAGGTTCTTTGAAAGAAGTTGCAACCACTATTTGCATCGATGTGACTTATCTCGTATTATTACAACTTCTTTCCGAGCTATAGTAACTTAACACTAACCACTTAGAATACCATGTACAAAAGTACCCTATTAGTGCTACTAATAGGTCTGCCTTTCCTTTGCCCGGCTCAAGATGTGAAAGAGACCTATTTTGTTATTAGCATGGAATCAGAAAAAGCAATGTTTTTCACATTGCTAACGTCAAATGTGAACATTACAGACAATCAGTCATTTGAAGATTGGTTTTGGGATGATTTTCAGAAAAGAAACAAAAGAAAAGGCAAGCTGAAGATAGAAGAGGTGCGTGTCATTGGCCCGTTTGCTCACCAGAAGGACGCTGATAAGGAGATCAAAGAGCTACTGGCTTTCCAACAGGAGAAGGCAACAGTAATGGATCACTCAACCTCGTTCTTTGTACAAGAGGTGCGGTTTGTAGATCGGTCTTTGACAACCCTAAACTAAGCGCCTTCACAGCCTCTTCACCGCTGACAGATATCCTTGTAGGGACAGTACATACACTTTTTAAGATCTTCAGTTTGGCTGAAAGGGATTTTTGGATCAAAGATCTCAGTTAACAACTCCTTGAGATTAGTGTCAAACTTTGAAAGCACAGGTTCGGAAATCTCTGCTCCTTGTTGCAGCCATTGCACGCCTTCGGAGCTTTTTTTCAAGCCAAAGATACCGGCCAGAATGCTGTCAGTTTTGTGGGCGCGGTGCCATAGATAAGCATAGAAATAAGACTGGAAACCGGATTTATACCTGGAGTCGGTAAAATATTGTTTCATGTAGTCGTCAAGAGACCACGGCTTGGCTTGAGATGACCGGTTGCGTACTAGTTCCACCCGACCCGTTTTGTAGTCAACGATTTTTACTATTTCTTTCTCTCCCTTAACCGACCTCGGGATGCGATCTAATGAACCTCTTAATGCCACTTTATGTTGACCAAGCTGTACTATTTGCTGAAGTTCATCTTCCAACCCTACAACGATAAAAGGAGCTTCTGACTTGTCATGCTCCAATACCTTTAATACCAATCTTTGAATAATGCGCTCTTGTAACAAATTCCTGCCTTCTAAGGAAGGCATCTGTTCAAGTTTGTAATAAGATTGAAATGCCTCTTTTACCCGACCCTCGAGATTTTCCGGGTTCATCAATTCTTCTATTGTGCCTGGGGTAATGGTCTTGTTCAGATACGGTGCATAAATCAACTCCAAGGCTCGATGTGTAAGGCTGCCGAAATCTCGTGGTTCCATATCTTGAGAATATGCCCGTCGCTCTGGCAACTGAGCTACATATTGGAAGTAAAATCGTAGCGAGCACTCAATATATGTGGTCAGGCTGGTAGGAGCCAAACCTTTAGTTTCTTGATCCGGGAGCACTAGGAACCTGCTCATTGATTGTAATACTTCTGGAGTTTTTCGAATCGATAGCCTGACTGGATCCTTATAGTCAGATAGAGGTAGATGGTAAATGGACTCATTCCAGGAAACATTTGAATCAGTGCTTCCCTTAACATAGTACTCCAACTGCCGGATGAACCTGCTCTTTTCTCCAGATCCATCGACTGCTACCTCAGTATCATAAAGCAATGTAACTGTAGTGGCTCTTTGGATAACACGATGAAAGTGATAGGCAGAAATCGCATCTTGTTCCTCAAAGGTTGGCAGTTTAAAAATCTTCCTAAGCGCAAAAGGAATATAGCTATTTGACCTTTTGCCCGCAGGCAACTTCTTTTCATTTACCGACAAAATGTACAAATGTTCAAAATCCAATGACCTGGTTTCCAGAAACCCCATTATTTGCAATCCTGTAAGTGGCTCGCCGCTAAAAGCCACTTTAGCGGTTGTAAAGGTATCTCGCAATAGGCGCAGCAAAGTAGCACCGGTAATGTTTAAGTGATGATGCCGCAATTGCTCCTTAAACTGAGTTAAATGCTTGATGTAGTGATAAGAAAATTCCTGTTGCACCACCTCAGTCGAGTTACTGCTTTGATGCATTCTTAAAAGAAAAGCCAGCAACCGCTCTAATAGCTGATCAGTTGTTTCTGATACAGCAAAGGCCTCGACAATATCCCGATGAGTTATTTTTTCAAGCAATGTTTCCACTGCTACCCATGGTTGTTTGATCCTCTTCAATAGCACCTTGGTTCGCTGACACTCTTTAGGGGCTAATGCATGTATGGTTGGATGAGATAAGAAAGCAAATAAGTCTTCCCCATTCAGATAACGTTTGGATTCCTTACCCCTACCATTAATTTGTAATCTTATCCAGCACTCAGATAGGGTGTATAGGGCTGTATGTTTAAGAGGGTAGCCCATGGTTACATTCAGTTCCTCAACCGCCTTGGGTAAAGCATATAATACCG
>JBPCUG010000135.1:0-16206 GCA_051011275.1 Cyclobacteriaceae bacterium
CGATCCTAATCTACTAACCGGCCGTAACTACAGTCGAAATTTCAAGGCACTACAAAATGATAGCTTAAAGCCATTATATAACCGACCTATAATGGCTCAGTACAGACCTGGTTCCATATTCAAAGTCATTCAGTCGTTGGTAGCTCTTCAGGAAGGTGTAATTACCGAAGATACCAGACTGAGATGCAATCGCAGAATTATCGGCTGTCACGGTCCACATTCTTTTGAGGATCTAAAGGGAGCAATTACTAAATCTTGTAATCCCTATTTTGTACAGGTGTCCAGAAAGATGATCAATCAAGGCGCCTCAGAAGATACTTTCGAGGATACAAGAATTGGCTTGGAAGAATGGAGAAGGCACGTGGCTAGCTTTGGTTTAGGAGCCCCATTAGGTATCGATCTACCTAATGAAAATGGTGGAATGATCCCTAATGTTAATTACTATGACCAGGCCTATAAAAGTAAAAACTGGAAGTTTTCCAATATTCAATCTATTTCCATCGGTGAGGGGGAAAACCTTGTAGTTCCATTACAAATGGCCAATTTTGCAGCCATTGTAGCCAATCGAGGCTACTATATCAAGCCTCATTTGGTAAAGTCAATTGGAGATCAAAGTCAGCCTTTGCCGGAATATCAAGTCAAGCATTATACGACTGTCGATGCTAAGCATTTTGATCTTGCTGTAGAAGCCATGGCCGAGGTAATACGCAGCGGTACTGGTCAATATCGTGCCAAGTTAAAAGATATTGAAGTTTGTGGTAAAACTGGTACTGTAGAGAATAAGAACCGTCCGGACCACTCGGTATTCATAGCCTTTGCACCAAAGGACGATCCTAAAATTGCAATTTCTGTATATGTAGAGCATGGTGGACAAGGGGCCAGGGCGGCGGCGGCCATCTCTGGGTTGATGATCGAAAAGTACCTGAACGGCTGTACAGATCGCACGCAAATGGAAGATTACGTTTTAGAAGGAAAGTTTATCTATTGAAACGAGCTGACGAAATAAAGCCTGGTAAACTTGATTGGTTTACTATCTTGATCTTTGCCATGCTAGTGCTCTTGGGGTGGCTCAACATTTATGCCGTTTCTTATGATCCAGATGTACAACAAAACATCTTCGATCTATCCCTAAATTCAGGTAAGCAACTGCTTTGGGTTGGCCTTTCCATTATTGCCATTATTGCCATTATGATCATCGACTTTAGATTCTACCAATCTTTTGCCTTTGGTATCTATTTGGTGGTAATGTTACTATTGGTTGGTGTTTTGGTACTAGGTACTGTTGTCGCCGGCTCAAAGTCATGGATCGATATAGGGTTTATCAGATTGCAGCCTGCTGAATTAGCCAAGTTTGCTACCGCATTGGCAGTAGCCAAATACTTTAGTAAGCCCAATATGCGATTTGACAAAATAAAAAATTGGGCTCCTCTGGCCTTGATAATAGGTCTACCTGCTGTGCTTATAGTACTACAAGGCGATGCAGGGTCTGCCTTGGTTTTTGCATCATTCGTAATCGTTTTCTATCGAGAAGGACTACCATCCGCAATTGTTGTTGCAGGGATAATGGCGATTGCTTTGTTTGTCTTGACCTTGCTTTTTGGACAAGTTTCAGCTGCTACAGGAATAATAGTACTGGCTGCAATAGGAATAGTGGTAAACTGGAGGAATAACTCCGATATGGTAAATCTAATTGGTGTAGGAACTCTAATATCGCTGTGGTTTGCCTTGGTAATAGGAAATATGTACGGCATCATTGGGGTTTTAGTGACCATTGGGGCTGTCATCTTGATCAACCTTCGTAAAAACAAAAGCCTAGCCATGATAATGACTCTGGCTGCTTTTGCTGTGATGGTGGTAACCAGTGTAAGCTACATTGTTACCGATGTATTAAAACCTCACCAGCAAAATCGAATTAAGGCTTTTATCAATCCTGAAGCAGACCCTTTAGGTTATGGTTATAATGTAACTCAATCAAAAATTGCTATTGGTTCCGGTGGGCCTTGGGGCCAGGGATTCTTAGAAGGCACTCAAACAAAATTTGATTTTGTTCCCGAACAAAGTACGGATTTCATCTTTTGTACCATCGGTGAGGAACACGGTTGGATTGGTAGCTTTATTCTGATAGGGTTGTTTTTGACTTTATTACTGAGGATTATCTTCTTAGCTGAAAGACAAAAGTCGAACTTTTCCAGAATCTATGGATACGGTGTAGCCGCTATCCTGTTTTTTCATTTCATGGTAAACATAGGTATGACGATTGGCTTATTTCCCGTGATTGGTATTCCACTACCCTTCTTTAGCTACGGAGGTTCGTCGTTGCTGTCTTTTTCCGTTCTGCTCTTTGTCTTGATAAAGCTTGATGCTCATCGGATGCAAGTATTGGTGCGTTGATAGGCTAATATCGACGGGATAGGATTTCGAAGAAATTCTTTACCACATTAGACTCCAAGTCCCATTGATTTTTAAAGGAATATGACCTCTTTAAAAAATTGGTTGCATCCTGATAGCTGCTGCAAGACTCCAAGTGGTCTAAAGCTTGATTAAAAACCACTTCATCACCGGAAAAAAGCTCCTTAACGAACATAAATTGTTGATTAAGGGTCAGGCTTTCTTTTAGGTTGGCCAGCTTTTTATCCCGATGGGTGTCAGCCAGCGTTTTCTTCGGTTCATTTTTTAAGCGCTGGTTTAAAGAAGTTTTCTCTTGATTAAACCTTTGATTAATACTGATTACTTCCCGGTCATCGGATTCAGTAACCTCTTTTTTACTTTCTGCTGGTAAGTCAGCAACTTCATCAATAGTACTAAAAATTTGGGCTTCGCTGATCGGAGACACTTTTGACAACTGCTGGCATATGTTGGCAAGCGGATCAAAGCTTTCTTTTAATTCTGCAATAATAATTTTGATCCGATCTACATAGTCAGTCCTTGAGATCTCAGTTTGGTTTTGATCATTGATTTTATCAAGAAATTGTGATAGTATTTGGTGATTGACTTTAATAAACTTCTGAATTTTCTCAAGATATGATTTATCAATGGTTTGCATTTCTTCAGCCAAGAAATACTCTAAGAAATAGGCGCGCGGATCAGCTGCTAATACTAGAAACTGCTCCACAGACCGGGCTAGAAGGGGTTTCAAGTGTTCTACATCGATCTTAATATTTCTTGATAGGACGTTCATTAAATTGTTAAGTGCCTGCTTAACATCATCCGCTTTATAGTCAAAATAAGGGCTTTTTAGTTGATCTAACTCCTCCTCCCAACTTTGGTACAGATTCTTAACCATTAATAAGTTTATTTGCTCAACCGAGCATAACTTCAAAAGTTGAGCACCATTCACCTGCTCCACATCCCTTAAAACCGTTTCCGAAAACGACTTACTATATTCCTGGATTGCCTCTATATTTATTATTTGATTACCCATTGAGCCAAAAACCCTTTACAGTCAAAACAAAATTAATCTAATATCACTTAATTCGCAGATAATCCTTAAAGATTCAATTACCTTAAGGCATAACTGTTAAAATATAAGTATTATTATTCCAAAACTTTGCCAAGTTTAGTACTACTGGAAAATTTATTGTTTCTGAAACAATAACAAGCGATTTGTTTATTGAACCACATATAGGCAAGCCGCCTTCACATGACCACCCAAAGCCAGGTTGGATAGAAGTGATCTGCGGGTCAATGTTCTCTGGTAAAACAGAAGAATTGATCAGACGTTTGAATCGGGCTATTATTGCCAAACAGCGTGTGGAAATCTTTAAGCCGGTGATCGATACCAGATACCATGGGGAGGAAGTGGTTTCACACAATGATACCGCCATAAGATCTACTCCAGTTAGTTTTGCAGATGACATTTTACTGTTAGCCGTGAATTGCGACGTGGTCGGCATCGATGAAGCGCAATTTTTTGACCCAAGAATTGTGGATGTTAGTTTGCAATTGGCCAACAATGGAGTGCGTGTGATCTTAGCCGGTCTAGATATGGACTTTGAAGGTGAACCATTCGGACCTATTCCAGCGTTATTGGCCATAGCAGAATACGTCACTAAAGTACACGCCATTTGCGCCCAATGTGGTAATATTGCCTCTTTCTCTTATCGACTGCATCCATCAAAGGCGAAGGTAAAGCTAGGTGAAAGTGAAGCTTATGAGGCACGTTGCCGAAGGTGTTTTGAAGAAGGAATGAAAAATCATACGAAAGGTTGAATCATTGGTCAGACTATTTCTCGTAATCTTATTGTTAGTAACTAGAAGTCTCTACTGCCTAGCCCAGAGTGACATCCCTCTAAATACTTGGCGGACACATTTTAACTTTCGGAATGCCCAAGCCCTCACTCTAGCGGATCAAAAGGTTTATTGTGCTAGTTCAGTTGGATTGTTCTTCTTGGATCAAGAGGACAATAGCCTTAATAAATTATCTAAAATTGATGGATTGAGTGGCGGAGAAATCACCGCATTGGCATTTGAAATTAACTCTAAAACCTTAGTAGTTGGGTATAAGAATGGAGGTATTGATCTGCTAGTCAACAACCAAATAGCGAGTATCAATACCATCAAGGAAGCCACCATACTAGGGTCGAAAAAGATTAACCAGATTTCTTTTTACCAAGGTTTTGCCTACCTGGCAACCGACTTTGGCCTGGTGGTTTTAGACCTTGAAAAAAGTGAAATCAAGGAGGCCTATGATCAGATCGGGGCGATGGGAAATAAAGTAGCTGTATCAGCTTCTGCTTTGTGGCAAGACAGCCTGTTTCTGTCGACGGAAGAAGGGATAATCGCAGGCTCTTTAGATCCTCAAATTAACCTTCAGGACTTTGCAAATTGGCGTAGATTCAGTTTAGCGAGTGATGGTTTACCCCAATCATCTTATCTTGGAATAGCTGCTTTGAGCAACTCTCTTGTTACCAGTAGCGACTCTAATACGCTTTTTGAATACAAAGAATCCCAGTGGGAAGAGTTATCTATTTTGCCGGATGAACCAGTGATTGGAATCAACAGTAGCCAAGAAAAAGTGATCATCGTTTTGACCGACCGGCTTATCATCCTTGATCCGTCAGGTGAGATATCTACTGTCCAAGAAGCGCTTATTCTACAGCCACAACAGGCTGCGCTAGATCAATCAGGTTCCATCTGGGTTGCTGATCGTATGAACGGGTTGGTATCTGATTTTGAAGGTGGTTTTCAGAGCATATTCCCTTCAGGTCCATTTAGTGATAATTTCTGGTCATTTACCAGCGGTGCAAACCGCTCCCTTGTGGCAGTTTCAGGCGGATTCAACACTAATGCTCAACCCTTTGGGCGGGAACTTGGTTTTTATCAATTTGCACAAGGGGAATGGATCAATTTTAATAATAGTAAACTCGGGCAAACCGAATTAAGTCCTGAATTTAAAGACTTGGTAGATGTAAGCTTCAACTCAATAGATCATAAGTACTACTTCGCCTCATTTGGAGATGGATTAGTGCAATGGGATGGTACGGAGTTCGTATTGATTGATGAAAACACTCCCGGTAGCCCCCTGGTTAATTCGAACCCTCCGGATGGATTTATACGAGTCAGTGCTGCTCGGGTAGATGAGGAAGGAGCGGTTTGGGTGACAAACTATGGCCATACCTCACCATTGCATCGATACCAACCATCCGACAATACCTGGCAGTCTTTTTCCTTTGGTTTGGCAGTTGCACAATATCCTTTGCGTTTGTTAATTGCCAGCAACAACGACAAATGGCTATGTATTGATCCCAACCAGGGAGGTGGTATCATATTGATCAATCAAGACAATAGTGTACAGAGATACCTCACTAATGCAAATGGATCCGGCGGCCTCCCAAGTAGAAATGCAACTGCCATTGCTGAAGACCTGGAACAAACTATTTGGGTTGGAACAGAGAAAGGTATTGGCATTTTTCCTTTTGCCTCTGCACTTATCAGTCAGGACCAAATAGATGCCATCATTCCCAACATTGAAGGTCGACCGCTCCTAAAAGATGAGTTCATTACCTGTATCGAGGTAGATGGTGGTAATCGCAAATGGATTGGCACTGAAAACGGCGTTTGGCTTTTCACCGAAGATGGGGATTCTGTGGTTCACCATTTCACTTCCGACAACAGCCCTCTCCCATCTGATAATATTTTGTCAATCCACTTACTGCAAGAATCAGGAGAAGTTTTTTTTGCCACGACCAAGGGACTGGTTTCATTTAGATCCGGAGCAACTAAGGCATCAGAAGTACACCAATTTGTGAAAATATTTCCCAATCCCGTTACCAGGGATTTTAGCGGTGAGGTGGGTATTTCAGGGTTAGCTAGAGATGCTATCATTAAAATCACGGATGTTTCCGGGAGGTTAGTTACTGAAACTAGAGCTCAGGGTGGTACAGCTATTTGGAATGTCGCTGATTACCAAGGTAGAAGAGTAGCTTCTGGAGTCTATTTGATATTTAGTTCGAGCGCAGATGGCGACCAAACATTTGTGGGTAAAGTAGCGGTAGTCAATTAGTCATGTTACATAAAACCAAGGGGATCGTGATCAATTTTATCAAGTACCGCGAATCCTCAATTATAGTCAGGATCTATACACGAGCTTTCGGCTTGCAGAGTTATATACTTAATGGAGTAAGAACTAAAAATTCCAAACAAGGTAAAATTGCCCTCTTCCAGCCTTTGACGTTATTGGACCTTGTTGTATACCACAAAAATAAGGATCAGCTTCAAAGAATTTCTGAGGTCAAGTGTACAATGCCCTTCCATTCAGTTCCCTACCAGACTAAAAAGTCATCGATCGCACTTTTCATGGCGGAGATCATGTCCAAAACACTTAAAGATGCTTCAGAAAACCCAGCTTTATTTGACTTCCTTAGCCATTCAATTCTATGCCTAGATAGCCAAAAAGAAGAATTCGAAAACCACCATTTGATATTTTTGATACAGCTTAGCTCCTACCTTGGTTTTGGGCCCAGCTCAAGTAGGGATATTTCTTATGAGATCAAGGACCCACAGGAAGAATCAATTTTAAGCAGCCAAGAAATGAGTGGGCTAGACAGACTGATCAAATCCGACTATAACACAATACTCCAACTTAGCAACCAAAGTCGTAGACTAATCCTGGATGAGATTCTTTCTTTCTATCAATTTCACCTCGAGTCAATCCGACCGGTGAAATCAGTATCGGTACTAAATGCGGTTTTACAGGATTAAGCATCTCCAGGACTTAAGGTCACCGTTCTTTCAACTACATTAAAAGGACCAGGGATTCCATTTCCATCCTTGTCAAGTAATTCAAGTTTGATGGTGTTTTCCCCCATTGGCAGTCCTTTCATTACCTGAGGCTCCCATTTGTTGATCATAAACTCTTGGCCGTTGATCGTGGCCCGTACAGTGTTTCCACCTTCAGAGATCTTCGTATTGATTAGATAAAAGTCCAAAAGAACATGCTCCGTATCCTTGCCCTTATACTCGCCTTTGGGTCTACTATAAAACAGATGAGGGGCTGTCAGATCAACCGGTTCCGCAGTTACATCACCAACAGTAAACTGCCTCAATACTGAGGCCCCATAGGATTTAACGCTTTCGTGATAAGAGCGAGACAAGAATGACAAGATCACATGATGTCCTGCCTCCAGCTCACGATCAAATTCAGGTTCGTAATGAGCATAATAAGGTTGGTTGTTCAGAATTACATGTATATGTTGCCCTTTACCGGAATTCGCAAGTCCCTTGTCCTCAGTGTCTGAAGTTTGAGCTCCCAGCTCATAGTTTTTTACGTTGTATGAAAAACTATTACTGCCCGGTTCCAACTGTGCATCCTCACCAGGAGCATTCATTTCCAAACTTGCATCGGGAAATTCCGGGGAGTCAGTCAATGGAGTTAAAGTGATATTTACCACTGGTGTAATGGTTTCCGTAGCGGATGAATCTATACTATCAACCTCTTCTTTGGTCGATTGCTTGGGTCCGCAACTAAATGTAAAAATCGCCAAGATCAGAAAAAATACAGGAATATTAATGGTTTTCATGGGGGTGCCAGATTAAATTTTGTGTTAGGAAAATTATTCTAAATTTATGTAAATTAAAAATATTTGTACTCAGTAAAGTCATTAGTTATGAGCGAAGTATTGTACGACGAAATCCCCTCTCTCGATTTAAATGATTTTCTTAGCGGAGATCCAAAAAGAAAGCAGGAATTTGTGCGCCAAGTGGGCGAGGCTTATACCAACATCGGCTTTCTAGCCTTAAGGAATCATGGTTTAAGCGATGAGCTTACCAAGAGTCTTTACCAGGCGGTCCAACAATTCTTTGAGCAGCCTGAGGAGCTAAAAGTGAAATATGAAATACCTGAACTACACGGCCAACGCGGCTATGTGGGTAAGGGCAAGGAACATGCAAAAGGACGGACTACCGGAGACCTGAAAGAGTTCTATCACGTGGGGCAACAGGTCATTGACAACGATCCCATAAAAGAGGAGTACCCTGATAATATCTGGCCTGAAGAGATCCCTCAATTTAAACATATAACGTTGGAGGCTTACCGAACATTAGAGCAAACAGGCATACAAATGTTAAGAGCCATCGCATTGTTCCTAGGTTTGCAAGAGAGCTATTTTGATGATAAGGTTAGAAATGGCAATAGCCTGCTTAGACCCATCCATTATTTCCCAATTGAAGACCCAGATTCGTTACCGGAGGATGCAGTAAGAGCAGCTGAGCATGGAGATATTAATCTAATCACTTTACTAATGGGGGCCAGCGCAGATGGTTTACAGGTGTTAAGAAAGGATAACAAATGGATTCCTATTACCGCCTTACCTGAACAGATCATCGTAAATGCCGGCGATATGTTGGCCCGACTCACCAATGACCAGCTTAAATCCACTATTCACCGGGTAGTAAATCCTCCCAGAGAACTAATGACAACTTCCAGGTACTCAATCCCATTTTTTATGCATTCACGTTCCGAGATGGATCTCACCTGCTTGCCTAGTTGTTGCAATGAAGCTCATCCAAAGAAATATACGGACATGACCGCAGGGGCTTTTCTTGATGAAAGACTTGCCGAAATTGGCTTGAAAAAATAATCAATGAACTCTGCCCGGCGCATCAGATATTACATTTTCTTAAGAGACGTTATCATTTTATCGGTTAGCGCCTTTGGTGGGCCGCAAGCACATTTGGCCATGCTTTTCGATCGAATGGTTGAAAGGAGAAAGTATCTAACTGAAGAAGAACTCATAGAATTAAATGCCTTGTGCCAAATCCTGCCTGGCCCAACTTCCACACAGACAATCACCGCGCTTGGGTTTAAGATTGGCGGACCTAACTTAGCCTATCTTACTCTGCTTGTATGGATGCTGCCGGCAGTTAGTATCATGATCACCGCTGCAGTATTAATCTCCTCACTACAAGCAAAGGGGATCTCAATAGGATTTACTAAATACATTCAACCCATGGCAGTTGGATTTGTTACTTACGCTGCCTACAAAATAAGCGCCAAAGTCGTACAAACACGTACTGCTATGGGAATAATGATTATCGCAGCCGTAATTTCAAGGTTTGCCGGCAGCCCATTTGCTTTTCCCATTATTCTCATCGTAAGTGGGGCGGTTACAGCACTAAAGTATAAGGCCCATCCAAAGGAATTGGATAAAAAGCTTAAAGTGGACTGGCGTAATTTTATTCTCTGGGGCGTAGTATTTATTTCAGTCGCAGTATTGGGTGCCATTACCAAAGAGCGGATAATCCTATTGTTCGAAAATTTTTATCGGAACGGAAGTCTCATATTTGGAGGAGGACAGGTATTGATCCCTTTGCTATACACTGAGTTTGTGGATTTTAAGGATTATTTGACCTCTGAAGAATTCTTGTCAGGTTTTGGTATAGTTCAAGCATTGCCTGGTCCTGTATTCTCTTTTGCCTCATATATTGGTGCGTTATCGGCACGCGAATATGGACTTTTGGGCCAAGTCGCCGGGGGTCTTATTGCTGCAGCAGGTATTTTCTTGCCTGGCACATTCTTGATATTTTTTGTTATCCGGTTTTGGGATCAACTGAAAAAGTATCGGGTGGTAAAGGCCTCGCTGGAGGGAATAAATGCTGCCAGTTCAGGATTGGTAATTGCTGCAGCATTTTTGCTCTTTGAACCGATACCAACCACATTCATCAACGTCAGCATGCTGGTCGGAACATTTTCTCTATTGATGTTCACTCGCATACCGGCTCCATTTATCATCCTTGCTGGACTAGCAGCAGGTTTTATCTTTTAAAATGATAATTGAGCGCCCTCTGAAGCAACCATTAGTTTAGCTGTCCTTCCAACCGGCAGGGCGATATTCGGCTTATCGTGCCCTATTGGTAAACCAAAAGCTACAGGATAGTTGAATGATTCAACATGCGATCTTATTATTTCGTAGGCAGTTTTTCCAAATGGAACTTTATTGTCATTCATATCAGTCATTTGGCCAACTACTAGGCCAGCCAAACCGTTTAATTTCCCTGCCCGTAATAGCTGCAACATCATGCGATCAACATGATATAAATACTCATCGATATCTTCGATAAACAGAATCTTATTGATTGTATCGAGCTCGGAGGGTGTCCCAATTAAGTGCACTAGGATTGATAAGTTACCACCAACCAATGCGCCGCTTGCTATGCCAGGTTGGTTAAACTCATGAGTAGTGACCTCCAATCTGGTAACCTCCCCAAATAAAAGTTTTCTCAAGCTCTCACGAGACGCTTCATGCCCAGCCCGCTCAAAAAGCAGTGGCATGGTGCCGTGTATAGACTCAATTTGATGCTTATGAAGGTGACATGAAATAGCAGTAATGTCACTGAAGCCACAGATCCACTTAGGTTGGCTCATTAGGGTTTTGAAATTGATCTCGTCTATGATACGAGTGGTACCGTATCCACCCCGGGCGCATAAGATCGCCTTCACCTCTGGTTTATTCAAGGCCCACTGTAGGTCAGCTATCCGGCTTTGATCCTCACCAGCAAACTGGTCTTTGACTTCAAACAAATGGGGACCAAAAGTTACCTCCAATCCCCAGCGACGGATCAATTCCGCCGCTGAACGCATTGATTGTTGGTCAACACTTCGGGCTGTAGCGACAATAGCTACTAAGTCGCCAGCTACCAATTTAGGAGGTCGGATCATTAGCTGGCAAATTATGAAATTTATTAGACCAAAAAAAAGCCCCATTGGAAAACGGGGCTTGACTTAAATCTTTGAAGCTTTTAGTTATCAGCAGGTACCCCAATTTTGGCCAAGACCAAATTGGAGATGTCATTTTCCTCTGAAGCGAAAAGTAAAATAGGCACACCGCTAGCATCATTGCTAAAAACATGGGTATAGCCGTTTTCCTTAGCTACTTCATCAATAATCTTTTGGATCTTCTCATAAGCAGGCTTTAGCAGTTCAACTTGCTTGGCCTGAAGAGATTGCTGTGCCTCTTGCTGAAACTTCTGGATAGAATTCTGCAAGTTTTGCAATTCGGTCTGTTTGTCATTCCTCACTGTCTCGTTCATGGTTTCCTGCCCCTCCATAAAGACTTTATATTTATCTTCAAACTCTTTCATTTTAGTTTGCAATTGCGTTCCCAGTTGCTCTTCATGGGTCTTTAACTCAGCTTCTATTTGTTTGGTTTCAGGCATTTTACTCAATATGTAATCCATATTAGTATAGCCGATCTTTAGATCACTCGATTGGGCTTGGGCCGTCCACGCTAATGTCATGAGAAAGACCACTGCCATTATATATTTAGTTGCTTTCATTATTTCAGTTGTTTATTGTAAAGATTCTTTCCCTCTCTCGATCAAAGTTTACTATTCGTTAACTACACCGAGTTTTGCCAAAACCAATTCCGAGATGTCACTTTCCTCCGAAGCAAAAAGTAAGGCCTCATTTGTAAACACATGAGTAAACCCGTTTTCCTTCGCCACTGCTTGTATGGTCTCATCTATTTTAGCATAAACTGGTTTTAACAACTCCAGTTGTTTGTCTTGGATGGATTTTTGAGCTTCTTGCTGAAACTTCTGAATTGAGGCCTGCATGGTTTGCAATTCCTCTTGACGGTTTTTCTTAACCGCTTCGATCATGGTTGCCTGTTCCTTAGTAAAAGTCTCATACTTGTTTTCAAACTCTTTCATTCGAGCATCCAACTGGGCACCCAGTTGCTCCTCATGTGTTTTTAACTCCGATTGGATTTGCTTGGCTTGAGGCATTTTACTTAGAATAAAATCCGCATTGGTATAGCCAATCTTAAGTCCATCTGTTTGCGCTTGAGCGGTTAAGCCCAGTGCTAACAATGTAAAAATCCCAATTAGTAAACCTTTCATTTTCATATCATTTATTGTTTTAATAATCATGTTAAAATTCATTCAATCACATCGCTCTTATCCCCTAATCCCAGTTCTTCCAAAACGAAGTCTGTATAATCATGGATGGGATCGGAATATATAATCGCGTAATCGCCCGACTTATCTAATATCATTTGTAATCTCTTATCTTTAGCTACCTTTTCAACCGCTTCATATAATTTGTCTTGAACCGGCTTAAGTAATTCCTTTTTTTTAAGGAAGTAAAGCCCTTCATATCCGAATACCTTTTTTTGGTAAGCCTTACTTTCCTCCTCTTTGACTTTTATTTCAGCCATTCTTTCTGTTTTCATTTCATCAGTCAAGAGCACCTCCTCCGTTACATAAGCGTCATACATTGCTTTAATGTCCTGATTCATAGCCAGGATCTCATCTTGCCATTGCATTGAAACTTTATCAAGCTCAGCTTGTACCTCACTGTACTCAGGCATTTTGGTAAGGATATATTCAGTATTTACATAACCAAATTTTTGCCCGAAGGATGAGGCTGCCAGGCCCATGAACACTAGATATAAAACAGCCCTTTTCATACTTATCTTATCGGTTGTCCAATAGAGAAATGGAATTGTGATCCGCTAGGATTAAGCTGACCTGGAACGGTATCAAAACCATAGGCCCAATCAATCCCAAGTAGGCCAAATGCCGGCATAAATATTCTTGCGCCAAAACCAGCAGATTTGAAAGTATTAAACGGATCATATTCATCAAAAGTATAAAAATTGTTACCTGCCTCCACAAATCCCAGCACGAATATGGTAGCACTCGGATTTAAAGAAACGGGATATCTTAACTCCATTACATATTTGGTAAAAGCCACCCCTCCATCAACATCACCAGCCACACCGCGGCTGTTTGCATTATACCTTGGTGGAGTTAGCGCCTGGTTTTCATAACCCCTCAAGCCGATTTGATCAGTACCAATAATACCAAAGCTCTGATTTCCCAAACCATCACCACCCAGATAAAAACGCTCAAACGGGCCAATTCCGGCTTTTTCCGTATAAGACCCTAGAAATCCTAGGTGTCCCCTAGCATTCAATACCAAATTTCCTGCCAAAGTAACAAAGTAAGAAGCATCAAACATTACCTTGTGGTATTCCACCCACCTAAACCTTTCCTCACTGCTTGCATTCTCATAGTCCAAGTTGCGCCACAATGAATAGGGCGGAGTGAGAGCAACATTAAGCGAGAGTGATGACCCGCTCCTCGGGAACATTGGCGCATCGATACTATTTCTGGCGATAGTAGTATTAAAGGTAAAGCTGTTGGCATCACCATCAGCAAAACCAAGACGGCTTAGAGGAAAGTCTTCAAGTACGTAGTTTTGGAAGGAAATGGAATTACTTACAGTAAAGTAATCATCGGGCCATTTGACTCGTCGTCCTAGGCCGACAGTTATGCCGCTCAATTGTAATTTGCCTCGTGTTTCATTGGTGAAGAAATTCACGATCCTTCGCTGCACTGCATGACTTAGGCTTATAGATAAGGAATTAGGTTTCTTCCCACCTAACCAAGGCTCGGAGAAGGTAAGACTGTAATTTTGGAATTGCTTACCATTAGCCTGAATACGTAAAGCTAGACGCTGACCATCACCTACCGGCAAAGGTCTCCATTTCTCGATATTCGGTATGTTGCGTACGGAGAAGTTGTTGAAGACCAATCCTAAGGTTCCCACAAATCCGAAATTGCCACCCCATCCTCCGGAAAGTTCAATTTGGTCGCTTGGTCGTTCCACCAAACTATACTCTATGTCAACTGTGCCATCCTGAGGATTCGGTATAGGATTCAGTCCGATCTGTTCTGGATCGAAGTAACCCATTTGGGAAAGCTCTCTTTGGGTCCTTATCAATAGTGATCGATTAAACTTGTCCCCTGGTAGTGTTCTGATTTCCCTTCTGATCACATGATCGCTGGTGCGGTCATTTCCATTAATAATCACCTTACTTATCGTTGCTTGAGTACCTTCAAATACCCGCATCTCAATATCTATTGAATCATCCTCGATTTTCACTTCTACCGGTTGAACATTGAAAAATAAATATCCATTGTCCATGTATAGAGAACTGATATCAGGCCCAGCAGGATTGAAATTGAGTCGTTCATTTATTTTTTCCAGGTCATAGGCATCGCCTTTTTCGACACCCAGAACAGCACTCAGAATCTTATCTTCGTGAACAAAATTTCCCACCCAATCAATATTCCGGAAATAGTACTTGTCGCCTTCATCGACATTAAGTACAACATCGATATGCTTATCTCCGGACCTAATAACACTATCGGAAACTATGGTGGCATCCCTAAAACCCTTACTGTTATAAAATTCGATCAAAGCCTTCTTATCG
This sequence comes from Cyclobacteriaceae bacterium, assembly GCA_051011275.1. Classification (GTDB taxonomy): domain Bacteria; phylum Bacteroidota; class Bacteroidia; order Cytophagales; family Cyclobacteriaceae; genus JBPCUG01. Next base: position 14,718 of record JBPCUG010000135.1, read on the forward strand.
TCCTGGTACTCGCTTTTTACAAATTTGGAGCCGTTAAAAAAATTCAGTTTTATGTGGTCATTTATATAGGACTTGATATCCGTGCCACTTACCTCGTATGAGGAGTCGATCATTTGACCTACACGTTTAGGATTGATCCGAAAGATTCGATTAAAGACATCCTTAAAGATTGAAACGCGAACATGTTCATTGGTTGACTTCATTTTACTTTTCAGCTTATTATCGCTGAGCTGCTCGTTACCCGCAATGTAAATTTTGTTGATCTTTACTTTACTGTTTTTATCAACATCCACCAGCAGGTTTACACTGTTATTCAGTAGTGAGTCGGCCAACTGACTCACTGCTACCTCCGTATTTAAGTAGCCTTTTGAAACAAAATGATTTTTTACGGCAAATTCCGTATTCTTCATTAAGGCATCGGTAACAACCTTTCCAATGATTAAGTCAATCTTATCGGATAGCTCTCCCTCCTGGGTTTTGTTCACACCTTTATAGACCACTTTTCTCAGTCTAGGTCTTTCTTTGACTATAAGTTCCAGGAAGGCCTTACCGTCTTCAACTTTGGTTAGGTTGATACTTACATCTTCGATAATCCCTTGGCCATAAAGCTTCTTTAATGCACCGGTCAGCTCATCTCCCGGGACCTTCACCTTATCCCCAACCTTAAGACCGGTAAGGGAAATCAACGCATTCTTATCCAAAAAAACGGCTCCCTTTATTTCTAGGCCTCCAATCTCATAGGTTTTGGGATTAGAGTAGCTTACCTCAAGTTTATCCTGATTATTGAGGAATCCTCCTACTCGAACTTGTGACCAAACAGGTGCACTAAATAAAAGGCAAATAAGGGTAGTAAATAGGGGCTTTCTCATAAAGTGGTTACGAATTCACTTGTGCGCTTATCCTTCCAAATCTTCGCTCCCGGCTTTGATAGGCTTGTATGGCTTGTACCAAGTCTTCCTTACGAAAATCTGGCCAAAATACAGGAGTCATGTAAAGTTCGGTATAAGCTATTTGCCAAAGCAAAAAATTGCTTACACGTAACTCTCCGCTAGTGCGGATCAACAACTCTGGATCGGGTATTCCCGCAGTTTCCAAAAACGTTGAGAATAAACTTTCATCAATTTCGTCGATGTCTAATTTCCCTTGTTGAACTGCCGCGGCAACTTGTTTGACAGCATTAATTAACTCCCATCTGCCACTATAGTTTAAAGCTAAGATCAGTTGTAACCCGTTATTCTCTTTTGTGTTTTCAATAGCCTCGGTTAGCTCAGTTTGGCATTTCTTAGGAAGGTTTTCAATGCCACCAATAGTTAGTAGTCTGACATCATTTTTGTTCAGGGTTGTAAGCTCCTTGCGTAAGCTCGACACTAACAATCTCATTAAACCATCAATCTCTAACTTAGGCCTGCTCCAATTCTCTGTGGAAAAAGCATAAAGTGTCAAATATTCTACACCGATCTCTGCACATCCTTCTGTTACTTCCCTAACC
>JBPCUG010000136.1:0-3267 GCA_051011275.1 Cyclobacteriaceae bacterium
ATTGGTAGTGATCAGCAGCAACACACCCAATAGCAATTGTAGCGGGACAGGAAATGGTCAATTGGACATAGACATAGATAGTGGAGGCAACCCTGCAGATTATACTATCGAGTGGTTCGAGGGCAATACAATGGGAGTGCCATTGGGCACTACAGTAGGTGTGACTGGTGGCGTGAATGGCGAGCAGGCACAACAACTTACAGCAGGCTTTTATACAGTACGGGTAACTGATAATACCAATCCGGGTATCGGCTGTGCGAGTGTATCGATATTTGAAGTAGTGGATGATCCACCAGTATTAACCATTACTTCGGCCGACATAACCGTGGTTCCGCAGGATGATTGTATCCCTGAAAACGGAAGTATTACAGTAAGTGAAGTAAGAGAGAACAATGTGCCAATTACCGTGTCAGGCGGCAATTATAGTTTCGAATGGTTCGATGCATCATTAAACCCACTTCCAGTACCGATACCTGATAATCAGTACAGCGGATTAGCGGCAGGAACTTACTATGTTCGTGCGACTAATACGGTCAGCGGTTGTACTACCAGTGAGGTAGAAGTGGAGATTGAAGATCAAACCGCACTTCCAGTAGTGGTTATGAATCTAGATCAGCCTAATATAAGCTGTGATCTCACTAACCCCATGGGAGTTCTGAGCATTACTATTAATGGCTCAACCGACTTAACCGGTTATTCTGTAGACTGGTATATCGGCCAAAATAATACTACCAATGCTTTACCTGGTGCCCAGGTATCAGGCAATCAAGCCATCGATCTTGCAGCAGGGTTTTATACTGTAATGGTGACGGACAACAGTAATCCTGGAATGGGATGTGCCACTATTTCATGGCTTGAGGTTCCAGATGATCCCATGGAACTGACCTTAACACAGCCTGATCTGGTGCTGACACATCAAAGTAATTGCGCTCCCATAAACGGAGGAGCAGAAGTAGCACAGGTGCGGGAAAACGGAGTGCCAGTGGTTCCAACTATTGCCAGCCATAGTATGGAATGGTTTGACGAAAACATGAATCCGCTTCCAGCACCGGGTGTTTTTAATATATATCCGGATCTGAACGCTGGACTTTACCATGTACAGGTCACTAATTTGGTTACCGGCTGTGTTACTGCTCAAGTACCATTCGAGATTCTTGATCAGACAGCACGGCCGCAAATTGATTTAGTGGATTTTAATAACACCACCGCCTGTGATGGCATAAATGTAACCGGTGAATTGATAGTTACAGCTGATGGTAGTACTGACACGGGTGCTTATACATTCACATGGTATAATGGACCCTTTCCGGTTTCAGGAGCACCTATTGCTGCAAATAATTATCAAATAAATAATCTTTCTGCTGGAATTTATACTGTGGTGGTGGTCAATACCTCTACCGGTTGTACAGATTTTGCTACCTATGAGCTGATCTCTGAAACTAATCCATTGTATGCTTCAGCTTCTTCTACCGGAGTTACCAACTGTGATCTAGTAGATGGGGTGTTGTTTTCCGTTGTACTTGACTCTGATGGTTTGGAGCCCAGCATAACGTATGACTATCAGTGGTATGCCGGCCAAGGTGTGAGCGGTGCTCCGATATATAGCGGACAGCGTGTAGAAAATGTTCCAGTTGGCTTCTATACAGTAGTGGCAACAGCTGTCTCAAACCCTGCTTGTATCATTGAAGTTGATACTGTCGAAGTGGAGGACTTCCGCATTATGGACTTTATGATCGATGTGGAAATAGTATCTCCAATGACGAATTGTGATGTGACTTTGCCAAATGGTGTTGCCTCAGCCAGTGTAAATGGTGATATCATAAATTATGAATACACTTGGTTCGAAGGTAAAGATCTTACTGTAGCACCTCTTTATGCAGGGGTTACTTATTCTAATTTAGGTGTGGGTACCTACACCATTCAAGCAAGGGATTTAGTAACCGGTTGTGTGGATAGCCTATCATTTGAAATGGCGGTTGAGTATGAGGTCATTCCAATGCCTGAAATCGGTGTGACGGATGTAACAAGTTGTGTAACTGGAAATGGCGGATTACATGCATCGGTAGGAGGGAATATTGGTGGATTCATATTTAATTGGTATAGCGGTGAGGATACTACCGGTCCAATTGTTTCAACCGGTCCCGATCTCATTGATCTTAGTGCTGGGGATACTTATACTGTAACCGCTACTTCACGAACTTCCGGATGTGAGTCAGGCGGCACTACCGCGGTGGTAGGCGAAAACCTGAGCTTGCCTGAATATGAGCTGGATCTAGGAGCAGCAGTCTGTAGTTTGGATAACGGATTTGCTAAAGTTATTGATGGGGACAGTTTGGATGCCAGCTCCATTGTCTGGAGCACTGGTGCCATTGGCCCGGAAATCAGCAATATTACACCGGGACGCTATTCGGTAACCGTAACCGATAGTTTGGGCTGTTCGACTCAAAAAGAGTTCGAAATTGCTTCGGAGATCAACACTTTCAATGGCGTTTCCCCTAATAATGATGGGAATAACGACATATTCCATATTGCTTGTATTGAGGATTTCCCAGGTAATAATGTGAAGGTTTTTAACCGTGCCGGTACCCTTGTCTATGAAGCTGACGGGTATAACAACAGCGACATCTTTTTTGATGGTTTGGGTAATCGGGGTATCTACTTTGGTGCCAGGGAAGTGCCTGATGGAACCTATTATTATGTGATTGACAAGAGAGACGGATCCAATCCACTTGCCGGATATCTAGAACTGCTGAGGTGATGTTATGCAAAACGGAATAGTAAAGAATATTTGTACTGGATTATTATTATTGCTGGTCTTGATTCCATTAAGGGCACAGCAAAAGCAGGTCCTTTCCCAATACATGTTTAATGGACAAGTAATTAATCCTGCATATAGTGGCGTGCACGAAAAACTAAGCTTTACCGCTATTCACCGAGACCAGTGGGTTGACTTAGAGGGCGCTCCCAGTACACAAACCTTCACCGGTAGCGCAGGTTTGCAGAAAAATAGAATTGGTTTGGGCTTCTTAATATCCAATGATAAGCTTGGTGTACACAATGACCTAAGTCTCTATCTCAGTTATAGCTATAAAATACATTTTAAAAATGGTGCCTTATCCATGGGCTTGCAGGGAGGTTTTAGCAATTTAGTCTCTGACTTTGATCGACTGAATTTAAAAGATCCGGGTTTGATCTTGCTGGGTAAACATGCCAACTTCAATCCAAATTTTGGAGCAGGGGTATTTTATTACTCGGATATCGCTTATG
>JBPCUG010000137.1:0-3095 GCA_051011275.1 Cyclobacteriaceae bacterium
ACTTTCACCATCATCTGTCTTTACCCTTATTAGGTAATCATCTTGTTGACTTTGAATGAAATTAATCTGAGTAACCAGTTCATCTCCCTCAATAATAAAAGCATTATTGTCATCATCTCCGTCGCCAACCACCAAGCTGTAAGTAAAAGTTTCATCGGGATCAATGTCTACTGTGGTAAATGCTCCTACGGAAGTGCCAATGGGTTCGGACTCATGTATGAAAGTATTACTCAGAATCAGGTCAGAAGGGGCATCGTTGATATCTCTAATAGTGAGAAAAACTGTGGCTTCATTTGAGACCCCATCATCATCGTCGGTAACCGTGTAAATAAAGACATCGTCCCCAGTATAGTTTTCGTTGGGAGTATATTTTACGCCCTCCCCGGACAGATCAATCTGACCATTTACAGGACTGGAAATGAGCGTAACGCCAGTGACAGCGATGCTTCCATCGACGTCAGAATCGTTGTCAATAATATTCAGTGTTGTTTGAAGGTCCTCGTCCACCACTAGGTTATCATCCTGTGCGATTGGAAGATCATTTATATCATTTATTGTAATACTTACGGTAGCTATATTTGAAACCTGTCCCTCATCGTCCCTAACATTATATGTAAATAAGTCCGACCCGAAGTAATCCTGAATCGGCTTGTATAAAACGGTGCCATCTTGATTAACTTCTATGGTTCCGTTCACTGGTGAAGTAACTACGTTAACGGTGGTGGGATCAATCGATCCATCAGAATCAACATCATTGGCTATTACGTTGATCAAGATTTGTACATCCTCATCTGTAACTACATCGTCATCGTTGGCCGAAAGAGCATCGTTTACATTATTTACAGAAACACTTACCTGTGCGATATTTGATAAGGCCCCGTCATCGTCTTCAACCGTATAATTAAAAGTGTCCAATCCGTTGAAATTAAGGTTAGGGGTGTACTCAACTGTGCCATCGTTGTTTACAACCACCGATCCATTGGACGGATTTGTTTCTATGACAATCGACGCATCATTAATAGAACCATCAACATCCGTATCATTATTGGTAACATTAATGGTTACCGCTTGGTCTTCATCGGTGTTAGCGGCATCATCATTGGCTATAGGCGGGTCATTGTTATCATTTATAGTAATATCCACCCTTCCGACATTACTAATTGCTCCATCATCATCTTCAACTACATATGTGAAATTATCTCCACCGACCTCGTTAATAAATGGCGTATAGGTAATGGTACCTGATGGATCAATGACTACTGTTCCTTTTCCAGGGTTTGAGAAAATACTAACGGTTGATGGCACCAGGCTTCCATCAATGTCTGTGTCGTTTGATAGAACATCAATGGTAACTGAAGTGTCTTCTTCCGTAGTAGCGGCATCGTTTACAGCTACTGGTGGATCATTGATATCGTTGATAGTAATTGCGACCAAGGCGGAATTAGAAACACCTCCCTGATTATCTTCGACAGTGTAACGAAGGCTATCTTCTCCGTTAAAGTCAGCCGATGGATCATATCGGATAGAGCCGTTATTAAATACCGCGACTGCCCCATTTGATGGATTATTTACAATCGTGATACTGGAATTAACTATGAAACCATCACTATCGATATCATTAGAGGTTAAATCAATCACCAACGCCACGTCTTCATTGGTAGTGTTATTTAGGTCATCAACTGCAATCGGTAAATCATTAACTGAATTTACCTGAATAGTAACTGTGGCAATGTTGGACACAGCTCCGTCATTGTCCTGAACGGTATAGGTAAAACTATTCGTTCCATTAAAGTTTAAATTCGGGGTATAAGTGACTGTTCCATCTCCATTGTTTACAGCAGTCCCATTGGCAGGAGGTGCTACAATGTTAACAGTGTTTGGGTTTATTGTACCGTCAGAGTCTACATCGTTTGCAACAACATCAATAGTAACCGCCACTTCCTCTGAAGTTGGGTTATTCGGATCATTATTTGCTGTAGGAGGATCGTTTACGGAAGTAATGGTTATTGAAACTGTAGCTACATTAGACAAGGCGTTCTGATTATCTCGTACGGTATAAGTAAAGCTGTCGCTACCATTATACCCGGGGTCTGGTGTATAATCAACTGTTCCGTTTGAGTTAACAACCACCGAGCCATTGGATGGACCACTTACAATGCTAACACTGGAAGTATTGAGTGTGCCGTCGATGTCTAAGTCATTGAACAACACATCAATGTTAACAGGGTCATCTTCTGCGATTGTTTCGGCATCATTGTTGGCAACGGGCGGGTCATTTATGGGATTTACTGAAATCGTTACCTGAGCTACATTTGAAGTTGCTCCAAGATTATCGTTCACTTCATAGGTAAAACTGTCATTGTCATTGGAATCTGGGTTGGGTGTATAGGTAACGGTTCCATCATTGTTAGCTACTGCTGTTCCAAAAGTGGGATCAGTGACAATATTTATACTTGTAGGGTCAATACTTCCATCAGAATCAGTATCATTCCCAATTACGTTGATATCAATTGAATCATCTTCATCAACAGTATTATTAAGGTCATCATTAGCTACCGGCGGGTTGTTAGGGCCTACGGTTACTACCACGCTTGCCTGGTTAGAAGTAGCTCCTTGATTATCGTCTACAGTATAAGTAAAACTATCACCTCCGGTAAACCCGGCATTCGGTGTGTAAGTTACTGTGCCATCTCCATTATGCACGGCATTACCGTTGGCGGCATTGGTAGCGATTGAAACCGAACCTGGGATGACGGTGCCATCTTCATCTGTATCGTTGGCCACCACGTCCACGGTAACAGGATTACTCTCGGTAGTGGAATTATTTAAATCGTCAGCAGCCACAGGCGGATCATTCACGTTGGTAACGCTTATTACAAACGCTTCTGAAAACGTTTCCCCGGCAGCATCTTCAGTCTGTATTCTGATATTTAAAGTATTGTCATCTTCAAAATTAAAAACCTCCAGGGTTCTCAATTGGTTACCAACGATTTCAAACCGGGAATTATCGTTGCTTCCATTTCCTGGGACCAAAGAGTAAGTGTGTGTGTCTCCGACATCAGGATCGGTAGTAGTAAGTGTTCCTACTACGGTTC
>JBPCUG010000138.1:0-2699 GCA_051011275.1 Cyclobacteriaceae bacterium
ATCTCATCACCTCCTCGGCCATGGTCTGGATTAATAGAGGAAATGGAGGGGCAAGCGGGACAAGATCCTTCGATGGGAGGTTCGCAACTGTAAAAGATCACCGAAGGCAGCAAAAGTAAAGCAAGAAATTTGAGGTGTTCAATCTTCATAGCATGGGTTGATTTTGATGGGTGTAAAGGTAGATGTGGGGTGCCCCTTGTGGCTAACAGGATAGTTCCAGATAATGACAATATTGGACCAAATGATGCGCCTAGGGAAGTTTTTGTCCATTCTTCATAAAAGCCAGAGGCCTGAAAACGGACATTGCTAGAAGCTGTATCCTACTTTGAATCCTAACAAGAGACCTGGCTTCACAACATCCCCTTGAGACAGAGGATGGGGTCAAGGTAAGCTTCACTGACTTGAATGCAAATGGGAGCGTCAACATATTGGATACTCTTGAATCGGACGGAGGCCCCTACATAATAATCTAAAACTATATTAGAGGTGAACTCCCTTCTGCCATCCGCGAGGCTAAGAATATCGATCCAAATGATGACAGATTTGGACCATAATCAGGGTTTGTTTTAGCTTTGGTTAAGCTTATTGGCATATTCAGAAGGAGCTACGCCATGCAAATCCTTAAAACACTTAGCGAAATAAGATAAATTGTTAAAGCCAACTGAGTAGGCAACTTGGGTGACATTTTCCCCCTCCTGGGCAAGTATCTGAGCTGCTCTCTTGAGCCGGAAATTTCGCAATAGCTCGCCGGGCGCTTGATCAGTGAGAGCCTTGACCTTACGGTGCAATTGCGTTTTGCTCATGGTCAACGACTCCTGCATTTGCGGAACACCAAAATTAGCATCAGCATATTTTTCTTCCAGCAGGTCTAAAGTGTTTTGTAAAAACTGTTCATCTAATGACGTTACTGTAATTTGTTTTGGATCAACGTTGATACCCTGAGCGAACAGTTCTCTCAGTTTTTGCCGTTGATCAATAAGGTTTTTCACTCTAACGGCTAACTCCCGGGAATCAAAGGGTTTAGTGAGGTAATCATCGGCTCCAGTTTCCAGGCCCTCAATTTTATTTTCCAGACTTGCCTTAGCCGTAAGCATGATCACAGGTATGTGGCTGGTCCGTTGATCGGTTTTTAGTTGCTGGCATAGCTCGGTGCCATCCATTCGAGGCATCATTAAGTCGGTAATAATTAAATCAGGTACCTGGTGGCGTGCTTGGTTAAGGCCATCTTGACCATGAAGAGCTTCTAAAACTTCGTAATCCTCGCACAGCTGCTGGCGGATATAGTTACGCATATCTACATTGTCCTCCACTACCAAAACTAAGTTTGATTTGCCGGGTCTCAGTGATCTGTCGGTCAGTCGATCACTTTTTAAGTCTTCTTCATCAAAAGTGCTGCTGGGGCCTTCCTGACCGGCCAAAAGGCTGGATACCGGAGCTGGAGAAGTATGAACCTTCTCCATTGGAATAATAATATGAAATGTGCTCCCTGATTCTGGGTCACTGTTCACTTCGATACTTCCATTCATCAATACGATCAGTTCCTTGGTCAATGCCAAGCCAATACCTGTTCCTTCCTGTTCTCTGGTCTGGCTATCATCAACCTGATAAAATCGATCAAAAATATAATTCAGTTTTTCCAAAGGGATCCCACGGCCACTATCAGTTACTGTCATGGTCATTTGATTGTGATCGTAGCTTGCTGAAAAAATGATAGTGCCCTGATCGGGAGTAAACTTAAATGCATTGGAAAGAAGATTATAAATGATCTTTTCCAGCTTATCACGATCGAAGAAAGCTAACAGTTCGGAGGATGGAATGCTAACCTGATAGTCCAAATTCTGTTGGGTGGCAAGAGCAGTAAAAGAGGAAGTGGCGGCTCTCAAGCATTTAAAAATATCGCCTTCAGTTGGCACCAATTGTAAACGTCCGGCATCTAATTTAGAAAGATCCAGAAGTTGGTTTACCAATCGCAATAAGCGATTAGTATTGCGCCGGATCATACTGATATTGGGTTGGCTCAAGGAGCTGTCAGGATTCTCTGCTAATTGATCGACGGGTCCTTTAATCAAGGTGAGTGGCGTACGAAACTCGTGAGAAATATTGGCAAACAATCTGGATTTCAGTTGATCCGTTTCTCGTAGCTTTTCAGCTTGGAACGCCAGGGTCTCTGCTTGTCGTTGCAATTGCTGATTTTTATTCAATACTTCGCCGGTACGCTCAGATACCTGTTTTTCCAAAGCTGCTTTTTCCCTTCTTAATTGAGCAAACCTTAGTTGTACTATCAATCCAATAAAACCAATTCCTGCCAGAACAAATAATGAGTATGCCCACCAGGTGCGATACCAAGGGGGAAGGATGGTAAATCGATACATTGCCTCCTCCCCAATAACTCCGAAAACATTTTGGGCTTTTACCTTAAAGGTATAATCCCCTTCCAATAAGCTGGTATATTCTTTTTTTGTTTCTGAAGCCCATTTGGACCAACTTTGATCGTAACCTTCCAATAGGTAAGAGTAGGAAGATTGACCATTACCTAGGTGTGAGGCAGCAGTGTATTCAAAGCTGATATCTCGCTGATCAAAAGGTAAAGCAAATTTATGGGACTCCGGCTGCTTTAGCATAACCAGATCAACAAAGGCGCCATTGAACACGTTTGAGTCATTTTTTACCATAATCCTCCGGATCAAAGTGTTAAAGTC
>JBPCUG010000139.1:0-2819 GCA_051011275.1 Cyclobacteriaceae bacterium
AACCCATTGCCTTTGAATTCGATTTTTATGCCCAGCTCTTCAAACGTCTTTCTTATGAAATCACGGATGGTACAGCTGAATCCAGTGGCAATTACAAAGTCTTCTGGCTTGTCGTGTTGCAGCATGAGCCACATGGCCTCGACATAATCCATAGCATGCCCCCAATCTCTCTTTGCATCTAAGTTTCCAATGTAGAATTTACTTGACATTCCTAAAGCAATTCTCGCGACAGCCCTAGTGATTTTCCTGGTTACAAAGGTTTCGCCTCTAATCGGGCTCCCATGATTAAATAATATACCATTGCAAGCAAACATATTATAGGCCTCACGGTAGTTTACTGTAATCCAGTAAGCATAAAGCTTAGCAACACCATAAGGGCTACGGGGGTAAAACGGGGTCTTTTCCGTTTGCGGAATTTCCTGCACTTTACCATATAATTCCGATGTTGAAGCCTGATAATATCTAGTTGTCTCTGTTAACCCTAACAGCCTAATTGCTTCCAATATTCTTAAGGCTCCTAGTCCATCTGCATCAGCAGTATATTCAGGTGTGTCAAAACTTACTTTTACATGACTCATAGCCGCAAGATTATAGATCTCATCGGGTTGCGTCTCTTGAATAATTCTAATTAGATTAGTTGCATCAGTAACATCGCCATAGTGTAAATGAAATTTGACATCTTTTTCGTGCGGATCCTGATATAAATGGTCGATCCTCTGTGTATTGAACAGTGATGCTCTTCTTTTGATGCCATGCACAATATACCCTTTGCTTAATAGAAGTTCCGCCAGGTATGCTCCATCTTGTCCGGTAATACCTGTGACCAGCGCTACCTTATCCATCTGTTCGGGGTTATTGTTAAACATGCAGAGCCAAACATAAAAATGTTTTTCTAGAATTTAATGCTCGATTACATATAATCATTACTTGGATCTGCCTTCTGATAAACCTCAGAACGTTATGCTGGATCTGGAGCAAATTGCTAAGTTTGAATGTTTTTAACTCATTTCTTGTATGCTAATAAGGAATACCAATTAGCACATTGCCGCATAACAAGTTAACACATTATCTACTAGCCTATCTCCAAACTATAAAGTCTAACCTTTTGGCCTTTCCCTCTTGGAATGGTTTCGTCTACAAAAGAAGCTTTAACCTGTCCCAGGTCATCCACCTTATCTAATAGGTCTTGGGAGATCAAACAGTCTTTATTAAGCCTTTTGCAGTCCTCTTGAATACGAGAAGTAGTATTCACGACATCTCCAATATAAAGGATCTCTTTTTTTATCTCACCCACCCAAGTCACCAGCACCTTTCCGGCATGCAGGCCGGCCTTGAATTGCGGATAGTAATTATATTTCTGCAAATACTTTGGCCGGAGCTGATCAATGATCTCTTGCATCAGAAAGTAACATTGAATACTATGGTTTGCTTTTAGGCCTTCCTCAAAAGTCCAGGTTAAGATAATCTCATCACCAACATATTGGTAAATTTCTGCTTTGGTCGATCTAATAGCCTCGGTTATATCAGAATAAAAATCCTTAAGAAATGATCCGAACTTTAAATTGCCCAGATGCTCGGCCATTGTGGTGGAGCCTTTTAGATCGATAAAACAAAAGATCCTATCCACCTCTTGCGGATGATGATACTTTCCCAAAACGAAATTCAACAACTCTCCTTTGCGATGTAAGCTGTTGATTTGAGCAAGTCCGATCATCAGTACCAACACAAGAAATACAGTTAGAAGATTGATGGGGTAAGATGGATCATTCCAATAACGATTCATTCCTTCTATAAAACTAATCCCTGATTCTATCTGACCCCAAACTCCATTGATAATGGATAACCAAAAAGTAATAATTGCAGTGTAGAAAAAGGAACGCACCAAGACTAAATAGAAAAACGGTTTTTGGGAAAACTTTTCCTTAAATAGAATCTCAAATATTCCTACAGAGCTAGCCAGAAGGAAAGCAGCTACTACCGCGCGGGCAACCAACGGCAAGAAGGTAATTGGGTTGCCAATTAAGGTCCTAACAGAATGCTCTATCACAGCATATAGGAAGCCAAACATCAGGCCCATCAAACAGTAGTTCCATATCTTACCGGAATCGGTTTTTATCTTCTTGAAAATGTTCATAGCAGCTGGATGATGAGTTGACAAGTAATTTAGTAAATAAATCGCGTTACCCCGAAAGTAGATTTTCCTCTGGTACCTAGAATAATCGAATTTTGGTAACTTGAGCAACTGAACGTTATAAAGCCTTCTAATGAAAACCAAAACTGTTTGCCTCCGTAAGTTCGACAACCCGATAGATGCCCAAATTGCTCTTGGCAAGTTAGAGAGCGAAGGTATCTTTGGGTTTCTATCCAATCAAAACGATATTAATCTTTACCCTAGCTTGATCTTGGGCGGTGAGGGTATTCAATTACGTGTAAGAGAAGAGGATGTCATGAGAGCGAGAAAGATAATTGAAAATGCAGATGCATAAGGGGTCGTAAATTCACTTTCCTAGATTCCGCTATAGGTGCTAAATTTATTACACCTCAACCAAGCTTGATCTTTTATCCCCAATCCTAACTGAACGCTTGTGATTCTTAGGTAGATCCCTTAAAAAGTCCGGAAATGAGCGGGTTACTTTTCAATAGTATAGAGATCAATATTGACATTATGATAAGAAACCTTACATCTATGAGGCACCCCCTAATTTGTGGTACCTAAGGAAATTATTTATATTCCTTTTTCCCCTCAATGTGTGCGGAACAACAATCAAATATTCACCCAAAATAACCTTCAACATGAAAAAACAACTACTAACCATGCT
>JBPCUG010000140.1:0-3407 GCA_051011275.1 Cyclobacteriaceae bacterium
GATTAGTTCCTTTAAAAAACCCTAGGATTTCTTGGAAATAATATTTTTTTTATCCTATTTCCATTGCGATTTTTTTAATTACGCCACCCATCTCAGCTCCGTTGCTTTCCGGAAAGGAAAACCGTAAAAATTAAACATTCTATACGTTAACCTTAATATTCTAAGTCTATGAATGCTAGAACTTCATTAATTCTCCTGCTATTTTTTGGCTGGAGTGCTGGCAGTTGGTACTGGTATACCTGCAAAATTAAGAATTTCTGCCCTGGGGCAAATCCCACCGTAGAAGCACCTGCTATAGCAGAACCCGACCCCGAACCGGTAATGATCGAGCCGGAGGTGGTTGATTCAGGTCCTTTGGTTTTCCAATGGTCCAATGCTACTCCTGTGACCAACGATAAATTTGCCGACTATAAAAACGAGATCTTAAGTAAGCTTAAGGATAATCAGGTTTTGGAAGTTGTCGGTAAATATTATACCAACGAAACCAATTCCACATCTTATGACAACCTAGGAGTTGCCCGGGCCGAAGGGATCAAAGCTATGTTGGCGAATGACATGGATGCCGATAAGATTGAAACTAGAGGACAACTAGTAGATGATGGGAGTGGTAACCAAGAGGGCAGCTTTGAAGGTGCCAACTTCAACTATTTGACCCGGAGTGATGTGGTGCAAGAGGTAGCTGGAGCCATCTTGATCTACTTCCCTTTTAATTCAACGGAGAAGAATTTAGATCCAGAGATCGATAGCTATCTAGATGACCTAGCGGCTAGACTGAAAGACACTGATCAGAAGATCGCTGTAACCGGTCATACCGATAACGTGGGCAATGACCAAGCCAACTACAACCTAGGGCTAAAGCGAGCCAACTCAGTAAAGGACATTTTAGTTGGTAAGGGAATCAGTGCTGATCGCATCACTGACGCCTCACAAGGAGAAAATGCTCCTTTTGCCAGCAATGATACCGATGAAGGTCGGGCTAAGAACCGGCGCATCGAATTGAAAGTTGAATAGAATTATTAACCATTAAAATATACAATTATGTTTTCAGATATTACTGGTAGCTACGACGGATCAGACGCTACCTGGGAGATTTTGCTCATGCTCTTAGGAGCCTTTATTCTTGGGTATCTAGTTAGGCTCTTTGTAGGCAAAAGCAAGTATGGCAAATACGAAACCCAAATAGCCGGCCTCGAGTCAAACCTCAATTCCGCCAACACAGAGAAAATGCAATTTGCATCCGAACTAGATGATTACAAAGCCCGATTTTCATCTAAAATAGCCAAGCCTGAGGATCTTAAAGTAGTAGAGGGCATTGGACCGAAAATCGAAAGCCTTTTAAAGGCAGGTGGCATCAATAATTGGTCTGAACTTGCTAACGCGGAAATCAATCGGCTGAAGGGAATCCTTAGCGACGCCGGCGATCGCTACCGCATCCATGACCCTAGTACTTGGCCAAAGCAAGCAAATATGGCAGATAACAATAAATGGGAAGAGTTGGAAGCCTTCCAGAATAGTTTGACCGCGGGTCGGACTAAGTAAAAACTTTTTAGAAAATAGAAAAGAGGGCTTTTATTAGGCCCTCTTTTTTTTATTTTTAGAGTCATACCAGATTCTCAACTTACTCCGGAAATTATGAAAGTACCCATTTATCAAGTTGATGCCTTTACCAACCAATTGTTTCGAGGCAATCCAGCAGCAGTGTGTCCATTGGAGACTTGGCTGCCGAACGACATATTGCAAAATATAGCTCTGGAGAATAACTTGTCAGAAACAGCCTTTTATGTAAAAACCGGCGATCGTTATCACCTAAGATGGTTTACTCCCTGGGTGGAAGTAGACCTATGTGGACATGCAACACTGGCTACGGCTTTTGTAATTTTTCACCTTAATGAAAATATTAGTGACCCTATCTATTTTGACACTCTTAGTGGCGAGCTTATCGTAAGTAAAAAAGATAGTTACCTGACCCTGGATTTTCCTTCCGATGAAATGGCCGAGGTTTCAGCGCCGGAGGAGCTTATAGGTGCTCTTAACGTTACACCATCCATAACTTTTAAAGGAAAGACCGACTACATGCTGGTGGTTAATTCGCAAAGAGAAATAGAAGCGCTATCACCGGATTTTGGTCTCCTAGCGAAGACGCCTGCAAGAGCGGTTATAGTTACTGCGCCTGGGGAGGAAGTAGATTTTGTCTCTCGTGTATTCGCTCCTAATTGTGGAGTAAATGAAGATCCCGTAACTGGTTCAGCTCATACTACTTTGACTCCATACTGGGCAAAGGCTCTGGGTGAGAACGATCTAAGAGCCAAGCAACTTTCAGCTCGCGGCGGTGAGATCCATTGCAAATACTTGGGGGACCGGGTAGCTCTTTCCGGGGAAGCCAAACTGTATCTTAAAGGTGAGATTGAAATTTGAGACCATCAATCAAACTTTTAATCCTATTATCACTTTTGTATTGCCATTTTTTTCAATGTTATCTATTTTATGATTCAGTTGATAATTTATCTTCATTAATCCAACGAACCACAATATGAAAAAGCACATCACTTTCTTATGTTCCTTGACCTTAATGGTCGTGGCACCATTAATAGCACAAGACGGTCCGATGACTGCACCTCCCGCCCTTGATAACGAATTTCTCTCCTTCCTTGAGGGGGAATGGGTAGGCAGCACCGAATCTCCAATGGGGAAGTCCACTGACTGGACTAAGTATGAAATGGCCTTGAGCAATCAGTATCTCACCATGCAGGGCACTTACAAGTTCGACGCCGGTATGAATTATGAAGGAATGGGGTACTTAACACTTACTCCTGAAGGGGCTGTGACCGGAGGGTGGCTTGACAACTTCAGAGGCAACTACAGCGGGTCCGGTACCATTGAGGGAACTAAGCTTACTGTAAACTGGGAAGGTGGAGGAATGAAATCCACAAGGATCACCGAAAAAACCGGTGACGACCAGATAACTATTATTTCCAAACAGGAAACCCCGCAGGGAGCAATGGAATCAAAGGGTGTTTATACCCGCAAAAAGTAAGCGGCTTCGCGTTACAGGTTACGTGTTGCTAGTTAACTCGTAACACGAAACGTGTAACGCGTAACTTTTTTTACTATCTTGTTTTGCTTAAAAAACACATCCTATGAAAACAAGAAAGATACTCCTGACTGAGAATGAGATACCACAGCAATGGTACAACATCCAGCCTCATATGCCAAACCCTTTGTTGCCTCCATTACATCCTGGCACCAAACAACCTATCGGACCGGAGGATTTGGCACCATTGTTCCCTATGGAATTGATCAAGCAGGAAGTATCACAAGAACCATGGATTGATATACCGGATGAAATTCGCGAGGTATATGCGCTATGGCGACCTACCCCACTCTACCGTGCTTATGGCTTGGAGAAA
>JBPCUG010000141.1:0-3311 GCA_051011275.1 Cyclobacteriaceae bacterium
AAAATTATCTGATGTTTGAACTATATGATGGAAAGCGCTTTGAAGAGCAGGATAATAACAAGAGTCAGATCAGTAATTACATAAGGAATGACTTTGGCAGAAGTAAATTGGTTATGAGTCTTGCTTCTTTTGACTTTAAGAAAAGCAAGGAAGATATATGGACCAGTCACTACTATATGAAACGCATCAATCAACTTAGCACTGATATTGATTCCATGGACTTCAATATTTTCGATGCGCAGTTGGCAGTCTATGAAGACGCACAGAGTACTTCGCTTTATCACCTTCAGGAGAAGGTCAAAATACCTGATAAGTATTTGCTTCGAAAAGCGTTCAAGGATTCTGTTAGTAAAATCACCAATCCGGACAGTCTGATGGCCATAAAGTATGGTGGCGAAGAGTTCCAGCAGTCAGCGCCTGCCAATGGCAAACATAGTGTGGAACAAGATCCTGCTATTCCCCAGGTGAAGGTGGCAAAGACCATGACATTAAGCGACAGCATGCTTGCCGGTAAGACTGTACAGCCTACACCAACTAGTGGGGCTGTAATTGGCAAAGATAGATTTACCCTTAAAGAAGGTTTGGCAAACGTATCGGCAATTGATCCTGGAGTGATCAATAAGAACAAAACCACTACCTTGAAAAAGGGGGAGGGAGCCGGCAAGAAGAAGAAGATAAATAAGCCGAAACCTTATACGAGAGAAGAACTTGATAGTTTATTTCTAACTGAAAAATATCAAACCCAGGGTATAAGAAACGCCCTTACTCAAGCGAGAATTGCAAAGAATAAACTGGATGTACAGCTTTCAAAAGTTAGCAATCAGGAGAAATTGATCATCAAGTATAAAAAGGAAATCCATAAAAAGTATGCACAGGCATTTGCATGTATTGTAATGTTTCTTATTGGAGCTCCTTTGGGAGCTATTATTAAGAAAGGTGGATTAGGTGTTCCAGCGATCATTTCAATTGTAGTTTTTATCATCTACTACGTGCTAAGTATTACCGGTGAGAAATGGGCGGATGAAGGTTTTGTTTCACCATTTTTGGGAGTTTGGGGCTCAGATTTAATACTACTACCAGTTGGATTGTTGTTCCTGCGTCAGGCCAAAAATGATGTACGGCTTTTGGAAACCGATTTTTATCGCGTGCTTTTCACCAAACTAAGGAAAAGACTTAGATTAAAGGCCGCCTAGTAAACGGCGCAAAGCCTTGGTAAAACAGATTCCAATATATACCTTTGTAGCCTGTTTGAAAAAAAAGAAGTATAAGTATTTTAAGATTTGACTAAGCATGTATTTAACGAAAGAGAAGAAACAAGAGTTGTTTGCGAATCATGGTCGGTTAAAGTCAAAAGAAGATTCAGGATCACCGGAGTCTCAGATTGCACTTTTTACCTACAGGATCACCCACCTTACCGATCATTTAAAGAATAACAAAAAAGATTACTCTACCGAACTTGGATTGAAGCGTTTGGTAGGAAAGCGACGGAGGTTATTGGATTATTTGCATCACATAGATATCGAGCGATATCGAGCCATCATCGCGGAGCTGAATCTAAGGAGATAGAAATAAGAAAACAATGAAAATAGGGAACTTGCGAGTTCCCTATTTTCCTAATTGCGCAATATGATTTTTCCCTCCTCGAGTATTGCCAACACTTTATGAAACCAGAGCTTATCCTAATGATGAGCGCTATTAATTATAATAATTATGTCAAAAAAAATCGTAACAAAAACCATCAATTTGACCGATGGTAGAACTATAACTATTGAAACCGGCAAGCTAGCAAAGCAAGCCGATGGATCTGTTGTTGTCCGAATGGGCGACACCATGCTGCTAGCAACTGTAGTCTCCAGACAAGAAGCCAAGGAAGATGTAGACTTCTTGCCACTGTCAGTAGACTATCAAGAAAAATTTGCCGCCGCAGGAAAGATACCTGGTGGCTTCCTCAAACGAGAAGGTCGACTTTCTGATCACGAAGTACTAACCTGCAGGTTGGTTGATCGTGCTCTTCGACCATTATTTCCCAGTGACTATCATGCCGACACTCAGGTTATGATCTCACTTATTTCTGCGGATCACACAGCCATGCCAGATGCTTTGGCTGCCTTGGCTGCATCCGCTGCACTATCAATTTCTGATATTCCTTTTAATGGGCCAATCTCGGAGGTAAGAGTGGCGAGGGTAGATGGAAGCTTTGTGGTGAATCCTTCAGCCGAACAATTGGAAGCTGCTGATCTTGAACTTATGGTAGCCGCTACCAAAGAAAACATTATGATGGTAGAAGGGGAAATGAGTGAAGTGTCGGAAGAGGAAATGATAGAAGCACTTGGAGTTGCCCACGAGGCGATCAAGATCCAATGCCAGGCGCAAGAGGAACTCGCTGAAGAAGTTGGAATCAAAGAAAAGCGTACCTATGACCATGAAGATTCTGACCCGGAACTAGCAGCTCAACTGAGAGAGCAACTGTATGATAAAGTTTATGCAGTTGCTAAAAGTCAGATTAAAGATAAAAAGGAGCGAGGTCAGGCTTTCAGAGCAATTCGAGACGCTTATATTGAAAGCCTTCCCGAAGATTCAGAAGTAAGCCTATTTTTGATCAAAAAGTATTATCACGATATAGAAAAAGAAGCGGCTCGAAGTTTGGTGCTGGACGAGAATATCAGATTAGACGGAAGACAGCTTGATGAGATCCGACCTATCTGGAGCGAAGTTGATTATCTTCCCTCAGCACATGGATCAGCTGTATTCACCAGAGGAGAGACACAATCACTTACCACGGTAACCTTAGGAACCAAGCTGGATGAGCAGATGATCGATAATGCCATGGAGAAGGGCTTTAAGAAGTTTATACTTCATTATAATTTCCCTGGCTTCTCTACCGGAGAAGTAAAACCCAATAGAGGACCTGCTCGTCGAGAGATAGGCCATGGCAACCTGGCAGCAAGATCATTGGCCAAGGTAATACCCGGCGGTGATGACAATCCATACACTATTCGAGTGGTATCTGACATACTTGAATCCAATGGGTCAAGTTCAATGGCTACAGTATGTGCCGGAACTTTGGGGTTGATGGACGCAGGTATACAGATCAAGGCTCCCGTATCAGGCATTGCCATGGGAATGATCTCAGATAGTGAGACCGGAAAATACGCTATACTTTCTGATATCTTGGGTGACGAAGATCACTTAGGAGATATGGATTTCAAGGTGATCGGAACAGAGAAAGGGATCACTGCTTGTCAAATGGATATCAAAGTTGACGGTTTATCATTTGAGGTGTTAGGCAAAGCCCTTGATCAAGCTAAGCA
>JBPCUG010000142.1:0-2616 GCA_051011275.1 Cyclobacteriaceae bacterium
AACATTTGATCTTATTATGGCTTACATTGAACCAGCTCCTATAAAGGATAAGGAAAATCCTTTTGAGTCAATGATGTCGAGGTTCCATATTGCCTCACAAGCCCTGGGACTGGACGACGAGATTTACCATGTACTTAAGTCGCCGGCCAAACAAGTAGCAGTGTCCCTGCCTATTACCATGGACGATGGCTCGATCCAGGTTTTTGAAGGCTATCGCGTTATCCACTCCAATATTTTGGGTCCTTCAAAAGGTGGCATAAGATATGATATGAGCGTAAACCTCGATGAGGTAAAAGCGTTAGCTGCTTGGATGACCTGGAAGTGTGCGGTAGTAGATATTCCCTATGGCGGAGCGAAGGGCGGCATAAAATGTAACCCTCGGCAAATGTCAGCTGGCGAGATTGAGCGTTTAACACGTGCCTACACAGTAGCTATGGGTGAGATCTTTGGCCCTGACCGTGATATTCCGGCACCTGATATGGGCACTGGGCCACGTGAGATGGCCTGGTTGATGGATGCCTATTCAAGGATACAAGGCATGACCGTCAATGGAGTGGTAACCGGAAAGCCTTTGGTACTCGGTGGATCTTTGGGTCGGGCAGAAGCGACAGGTCGAGGTGTGATGGTGTCGGCATTATCAGCCATGGAAAAATTGCGGATCAACCCCTTTAATGCTCGAGTTTCGGTGCAGGGATTTGGTAATGTTGGTTCGTACGCGGCTTTACTATTAAAAGAACGAGGCTGCAAGATTGTCGCTATAAGTGATCTGTCTGGAGCCTATCACAACGACGAAGGAATCGATATTGAAGCTGCCTTTGATTACAGAGATAGCAACAACGGTCATCTGGAAGGGTTTACAGAAGCAGAAAAAATAGAAGGCGAGGATTTGTTGACCATGCCTGTAGACCTCTTGGTTCCCGCAGCAACCGAAGATGTGATCAATAGCCATAATGTTAACAAGCTGAAAACGCGCTTGATCGTGGAAGGCGCCAACGGCCCTACTTCTTCCAAAGCCGATGCCGTGATCAATGAAAACGGGATCATGGTAGCGCCTGATATTTTGGCCAACGCAGGAGGCGTAACCGTTTCTTATTTTGAATGGGTCCAAAATCGCTTGGGCTATAAATGGACCAGGGAGCGGGTGAATAGACGATCGGACCGTATTATGAAAGAGGCCTTTGAAAGGGTCTATCACACTTCCATCGAATACAAGGTGTCTATGAGGATCGCTGCTTATATAGTAGCCATTGATAAAGTTTCCAAAACTTATAAGTATCGAGGTGGATTTTAATCCTATATTTGATCAGGATTAAGAGTAGTAGTTCAACTTATGACCATCCACAAAGAAGGTAGAAGCCTCCTGATCATACTGTTAGTGGTACTGGTCGCCCTCAATGTTATTGTAGGAGGTGTTTTTCATGCTCCGGAGATGATCCGCCTGCTAATGGCTGTTGCCAGCGTGATTATCTATCTGCTGGTTTTGCAGTTTTTTCGGAGCCCCAGGGTAAATACTCCTCTAAATGAAAAGTATGTATTCGCTCCAGCTGACGGAAAGGTGGTGGTGATTGAGCAAACCACAGAAGAAGAATACTTTCAGGAAGTCCGGCAGCAAATATCAATTTTCATGTCACCCTTGAATGTACATGTCAACCGCAATCCGGTTTCCGGTATCGTGAAGTTCTTTAAATATCACGCCGGCGAGTATCTGGTAGCTTGGCACCCAAAATCGAGTACTGCCAATGAGCGGACAACGGTAGTAATTGAAATGGCCAATGGCCTGGATATTTTGATGCGGCAAATTGCCGGTGCTGTGGCCCGACGCATCAGATGCTATATTGACACTGGAGATGCTGTTCAACAGGGTGATGAGTTTGGCTTTATAAAGTTTGGTTCAAGAGTAGATGTCTTTTTGCCTTTGGATGCGAAGATCCGGGTGCAGATTGGCGATCACACCAAGGCGGGTAAGACAGTATTGGCTGAGTTGACTGGACAATAAATAAAGGTTGTGCTAAGATCAATCTTCCTTAGAAAGAAAATCCTCCATTCCTCTAAAAAGCTTATCCGTCAAAGTCGTATCCTGAAAATACGCATCGGGATTAAGACTTGAATGGTAAATCATTTCATCGTGGTTGGCCAATAGAGATCCTTGAATAGTAACCAGCCCTTCATTTTCTGAATCGATTTCAAGCTCAAATACTTTGCTCATGCTGGTAGGATCGACTTCATCGTTGAACTTGTCGCTGGTTACATTACGTAAACCCACAAGATAACTGGCTATGGCAGCAGAATCAGCCGGTTGTGATCGATTGACCAACCACAAACTATCCTGCCGAAGAAGTTGGAAGGAACTATCCGACGGGTAGGTAAAGTTGATGCTGGTAATAGAATCGGTTTCAAGCTTTAGTACACTTTGATCCCGATAGGAGCTACTCTGATTTCCTCCGGATAAACCCATGAAGTTGTCCGCAGTGTAAACCTCGGTGTCTTCAAAGAGCCTCACGAAAGAATAGAATTGTCTTTGACCGGCCATGCCGAAGCGACCAACTACCAGATCCAATGTATTTTGGTCCCCTTCAAAAATTTGTATCCTAGTACCAGTGCTGTCTACTTGATAAT
>JBPCUG010000143.1:0-3842 GCA_051011275.1 Cyclobacteriaceae bacterium
GAGAGAAAAGAGGATTATCCAAAGGTGAAAATAGATAAAAGTAGTATTTGCAATAAACTAATATTTTTTAAATCAAATTGTTTTTAAATTAGTACGGGAGCCTTTAGATTTGCAATCCAAAATTAATTGGTTATTAGATTATTAACGAATTTTTCCATTAAAAATTAAAGCACAGTGACTAAAGCAGACGTAATCAGTGAAATTGCAGAAAAAACAGGAATTGATAAAGCTGATGTAGCAACCACGGTTGAAGCATTCTTTAGTGTGGTGAAGAACTCAATGTCAGATGGAGAAAATATTTATGTACGTGGTTTTGGGAGTTTCGTCAATAAGAAAAGAGCTCGTAAGATCGCCAGAAATATCTCTAAGAACACTGCCATAATCATTGACGAACACTATATACCAAGTTTCAAACCGTCTAAAGTGTTTATCGAAAAAATCAAGACCAGCGAAAGAGTAAAGCGTTCTCATACCATGGGATAAGTCTTTTGGGGCCGTTAGTACCATGCAGTATGCCAAAATTATCTTGACCATTGGTGCCATTCTTATCGCCATAGGTATATATTTTCTACCCAAGGTGGTAGTTGACAATGATAAAAAGGCTATTGCAGCGACCAAAAGTGAGGCACCTTCACAACCAGCTACTGATTCCTTACACCAAGTCAGTATTCCGGATCAACAACTCAATCGTTTAGAAGGGTTGGTCCAAAGCCTAAAAGGTAGCGAGAATAATAAAAAAAGTGCTATCTTTGCAGACTCTTTAGCCCAAACCTATGCCAGTATAAGGCTTTGGGATAGCGCGACGGTCTATGGAGCTTTGGCAGTGGAGTTGGATCCTGACCTAAATCGATGGATAGCTGCGGGAAACTATTACCAAGAGGCATATAGCTTCGCCGTTGATCAGGGGGAAAGGGAGGTATTAGGTTCAAAAGCACGAGACTATTATCAGCGGGCTCTGAACCAACAACCTGACCTACTTGATGTTAAGGCAAATATGGCTTTGACCTATTTGCCAGAGCAAGTGATGAAAGGGGTACTAATGCTACGGGAAGTAGCTGAAGCGGACCCAACAAATGAGTTGGCCCAGTATAACTTGGGGTTATTGTCGTTGCAATCTCAACAACTTGACAAAGCCCAGAACCGGTTTGAGCAGTTGGTAAGGGTAAATCCCAATCATCTTGAAGGTCAGTTTTATCTGGGAGTAGTGCTTTTTGAGTTGGGGAAAGAGCAGGAAGCAGAGGCACAGTTCTTGAAAGTAAAGGAAATAGATGGATCACCAGAGGTAGGAACTTTGGTGGATGATTATCTTAATAAATTAGATCACTAAAAAATAACCCGCTCAATTTTTGAGTGTAAAACTGTAACAAATATGCCTTGTGGTAAAAAACGAAAACGACATAAAATAGCTACTCACAAGAGAAAAAAGCGTCTGAGAAAAAACAGGCACAAGAAAAAGTAGTACTTAGGTTTCATAGGTAGTATTTAGTAAAGCCCTGAAACCAAAGAAATGAAGTCTGTGTAGCGTCACAGTAAACCTTAATAATAAGCCATTGAGTAACGAATTAGTAATCAATTCTACTCAGGATGGACGCCGCATAGCCCTTTTAAAAAATAAAAATTTAGTTGAGTTCCACTACGATGATAGTGGCAGCAAATTTACAGTTGGTGATATTTACCTGGGTACCGTAAAGAAAGTAGTTCAGGGATTGAATGCAGCTTTTATCGATATTGGATATGAAAAAGATGCTTTTCTCCACTACCATGATCTGGGTCCCAAAGTTAGTTCGCTAAATAAGTTTACCAAGCTAGCGCTCACTAGGAAGAACACCTCGAGCAAGCTGGGTAACTTTAAGATCGAACCGGACATCAATAAACTGGGTAAAATCAACCAAGTACTTAAGAAGAATCAACAGATTCTGGTACAAGTTGTAAAAGAGCCTATTTCAACAAAAGGGCCGCGGTTATCCTGTGAATTATCACTTGCCGGTAGGTATATCATTCTGGTACCTTTCTCCAATGCGGTCAGTATCTCTAAAAGGATCGCAGACAGTACTGAGCGCAAACGCTTAGTAAGATTGATGTCCTCCATCAAACCTGAGAACTTTGGTGTGATCATTAGAACAGTTGCTGCAGGTAAATCTGTTGCAGAACTCGACCGAGATCTGAGAAACCTGGTTGATAACTGGAATAACGGCATCAAAAAACTGAAAGGGGCCAAACCTAGAGATAAGGTGATCGGCGAGATGAGTAGGGCTTCGTCCATTCTTAGGGACGTGCTAAATGAAAGTTTCGATACTATCATCACCGATGACCCCAAAGTACATAGTGAGGTCAAGACCTACATTCAGAAGATTGCTCCTGAAAAGTCGAAAATTGTAAAAAGTTATAGGGGCAAAGCAAAGATCTTCGAAAACTACGGCATAGAAAAACAACTTAAGTCTCTTTTCGGGCAGACCGTAAGTGTGGCCGGAGGTGGATACCTAGTTATAGAACACACAGAAGCGCTGCATGTAATCGATGTAAATAGCGGCAACAAATCCAACGTTGAAAAAGACCAGGAAGCTACCGCTCTCACTGTCAATTTGCAAGCGGCAAAAGAAATAGCCAGACAACTGCGGCTACGGGATATGGGAGGAATTATCGTGATCGATTTTATCGACATGAGAAAGACTGAAAATAAGAAGACCCTATTCCGCCATATAAAAGAGGAGATGAGGGAAGATCGGTCAAAATTTACGGTTCTTCCTTTAACCAAGTTTGGCCTGATGCAAATTACGCGTCAAAGGGTACGTCCGGAACTGAATATTACGACTCAGGAAACATGTCCAACCTGTAATGGCACCGGTAAGATCACTGCCTCGATATTAGTAGCAGATCAAATAGAAGAAAACCTTGCTTTCTTGCTGAAAAAACAAAATGAAAAGAG
The DNA here is from genome assembly GCA_051011275.1 of Cyclobacteriaceae bacterium. Taxonomy (GTDB): domain Bacteria; phylum Bacteroidota; class Bacteroidia; order Cytophagales; family Cyclobacteriaceae; genus JBPCUG01. The sequence continues at coordinate 2,927 of JBPCUG010000143.1, forward strand.
CATTACTCTTGCTCTGCACCCCTACTTGTATGCTTATTTCACCAAAGGGTTTATTTCACCAAGAGTTAAATGGTTTTTCAAATACAATAAATGGGTGCAAGTCGAACAGGACTCTTCACTCGCGGTTACCGAGTTCAAATTTCTCAATAGAGCTGGTGAGAAAATAGAAATGGTAAAATAAGGACAGTTGATGATCAAAACCAAAGTGTGAAGTCGACACTGACCACATCAGGTTTTATTGCAAATGTTCCATCGATAGGCAACCGGCTTGAAGCAACATTATTGAGGCTGCGATGATAGCCCAAACCAACGGCCAACACCGTGCTCGTTCCTTGTGTTAGCTCCACACCCATACCCAAAACTGACGACATATTAAATGTCTTGAAATCTGAAACAAATATTTGGTTAGGAGCATCGTCTTTCTCACTTATTTTAATTTCTAGTTCGACTCCAACCTGAAAGTAGAGCCTGGTATCTAAGGCAATTTCATTGGTATAGAAACTAACTATACCAGGGATTTGAAGATATTGTAACTTATAGATCTCCTGGTAAGATGAGGTTCTTTCCCGACCTTCCACTTTTATCCCAACTCTTTTGGGCGAATATAATACTCCGGAGGTGAAGTAGGCGTTGCTTACTACCCAGTGGGAAGTCGAACACCGGTCCAAAAATGAAACGGGCCCCGGCACCTTGAGAAGAAAACTGCAAAGTGTCGGAGGTCGCTATTACCCTATTGAAGTTCAGGTCCGGAGCTAATTTCAATCCGGCCCTGGTTTGTCCATATGCCACATAGGTTATAGCGCATAAAACAGGGATTAGCCACAGTTTCTTCATGGATATTAAAATAAATAAATAGTTTTGTGCTTATGAAATCTTATACGTCGGCCTCAATACTTTTATTATCGCTGGCGGCCAT
>JBPCUG010000144.1:0-4709 GCA_051011275.1 Cyclobacteriaceae bacterium
GTTGGAGGTATTCCAAAGAATATATTCTTCCTAACCTGTGACGCGTATGGTGTGTTACCTCCAATAACCAAGCTGACCAAAGGACAGGCGATGTACCATTTTATTTCGGGGTATACTGCTAAAGTAGCTGGGACTGAGGCTGGAATTACCGAACCACAAACGGTATTCAGTGCTTGCTTTGGTGCCCCATTCTTGCCATTGCATCCCACAAAATACGCAGAAATGTTGGGTAAAAAGATGAGCCAATATCAAGTTAACGTCTGGTTGGTCAATACCGGTTGGTCCGGAGGGGTTTATGGAGTAGGCTCACGCATGAAGCTAAGCTACACCAGAGCCATGATCACTGCGGCTTTAAACGGATCCCTAAATAATGTGGGGTACCGCAAGCATTCGATTTACGGAATTGCCATTCCCACCACCTGCCCAGGAGTACCATCGAGAATTTTAAGCCCGCGTGAAACCTGGCAAAACGATGAAGGCTACTATAAAAAAGCCAATCAGCTGGCACACGCCTTTATTGAAAATTTCAAACGGTTTGAAGAATTTGCCAACGAAGAGATAATGGGTGGTGCTCCCACTCCAAGCGCTTAACTACAACTTCTTAGCCAGCTATTGCACCCGCAATGGTGCCTGTCATCATGGTAGCAAGGCTGGCAGCAAGTAGTGCGCGCATCCCGAGACGAGACAAGTTTGCTTGTTGGTTTGGTGCAATACCGCCAATACCACCAATTTGAATAGCGATAGAACTGAAATTAGCAAATCCACAAAGTGAATAGGTAGCTATGACAATAGATTTGCTTTGCAAGCTCCCAGCTGCTTTCATTTCCGCTAGATCCAAATAGGCAAGAAACTCATTGATCACGGTTTTCTGGCCTAGCAGACTACCAACTTGAAGTGTATCCACCCAATCTACGCCCATGATAAAGGCAAATACTCTGAAGATCTGACCTAAAATATATTGTAACGACAGCCCATCGAATTGTCCGCCTGTTGAAGACGCAATAACAGCATTTAATCCAGAGTAATGACCTATCACACCAGACAAAATAAAGTTAATTGCATAGATCACGGCTATAAAGGCCAGTAACATACCTCCGACATTCGCAGCCAACTTTATTCCTTGGGCTGCGCCACTGGCCAGTGAATCGATCAGGTTTACCCCCAATGTTTCTTTATTTACCTTCAATTTCCGGTCTATTTTGTCCGACTCCATTTCAGGTAACAACATCTTGGACATTACTATAGCAGCTGGTGCATTCATGATAGAGGCACTAAGCAAGTAGGCAGCATATTTTGTTTTCTCAACCGGATCATCTCCCCCTAAGAAAGTGACATATGCTGCCAGCACCGCACCGGCAATAGTCGCCATGCCCCCCGTCATCAAACACATGAGCTCAGACCGGGTCATGTTGGCAATGAAGGGTCTTACCAATAATGGCGCCTCAGTTTGGCCCAGAAAGATATTGCCGGCTGCTGACAGGCTTTCAGAACCAGATAGTCGCATCGTTTTGGTCATCACCCAGGCAATGACATAAACGATCTTTTGCAACCACCCTAAGTAATAAAGACCCGCTGAGATTGAAGAGAAAAAGATAATGGTTGGTAGTACCTGAAAGGCAAAAATAAAACCCAGGCTATGCCCTGCATTCCGATTATCATTGCTATTGTATGCCAAGCCTCCAAAAATAAACTCTGCACCATCTTGAGCAAAGCTTAGAAACTTAACAAAAGCAAGGCTCACTAGGTCAAACATCTGGGCAATGAATCCTACCTTTGTGACCAGGACTCCAAATAGTAGTTGTAAAACTACTCCGGTAGCTACTAAGCGCCAATCGATATTCTTTCTGTGCACAGAAAATAAATATGCAATCGAAATCAATACAATGATCCCAAATGCAGCTCGTAGATAATCCATTGGGGCTCTTTAACTTAAAGATTGGGGTTGCGATTTGTAAACTTACAACCCTCCAATAAGGTAAAACTTAATATAAAAAACAAGTGGGCTAATTGCGACGATTTATCTCGTCTCGAATTTTGGCGGCGCCTTCGTAGTCTTCTTTGGCCAAGGCATCGGTGAGCATGGTTTGTAACTTGTCGGTAGTGTAGTCTTTGAGATCGTCATTGGATGTCGGGGCTGCAGAGACTGTCTCTTCCTTAATAGCTAATTCTTCGCTCTCCTCTCCTGACTCATCTGTAAGAACTATACCCGCTTCGGACAGTACAGACTCATAAGTATAAATAGGAACCCCAAATCGAATACCTATGGCGATGGCATCTGACGGGCGAGAGTCAATCTCTATGGTTTTGATCTCATCTCCACAAATCAGTTTAGCAAAGAAAACTCCCTCCTTCAAATCCGATATTAGGACCTCTTTTACCTCGAAACTAAAGTTGTGTGCAAATGACTTGAATAAGTCGTGGGTCATAGGTCTATTGGGGGTGATCCTTTCTATTTCAATGGCAATTGCTTGAGCTTCAAACATACCTATTATAATAGGTAGTCTCCTATTGCCATTCATTTCACCCAATACCAAAGCAAACGAACCAGTTTGAGATTGACTTGAAGACAATCCTAAAATTTCTAGCCTTATTTTATCCAAAATATGCTGAAGCTGTTTTGATCACCAATAGTAAAACAAAAATATATAATATTTATCACTTCGAGGCATTAACCGCCTCGGTCAATTTTGGTACCACTTCAAATGCATCTCCCACGATCCCATAATCTGCTGCTTTAAAGAAGGGTGCCTCAGGATCTTTATTGATTACAACGATCACTTTTGAGGAGTTTACCCCTGCCAAATGCTGAATGGCTCCTGATATTCCAATTGCAACATATAAGGTGGGGCTCACCTTCACCCCAGTCTGTCCTACATGCTCATGATGGGGTCGCCATTCCATATCGGAAACAGGTTTACTACATCCAGTTGCCGCTCCAAGCGCTTTGGCTAGATCTTCTACTAACCCCCAATTCTCAGGCCCTTTCAATCCGCGACCGCCGGAGACCACTATGTCTGCTTCAGGCAATAGTACATCTCCTGTAGCTTTTTCAGTGCCGGTAATCTTTACAGAAAAATCGGAGTCACTCAACTCGGCATTAAATGATTCTACAGATGCCGCAGGGCCATCCGTCCGAAGGGTCACCGCGTTTTTCTTTATGGCCAATACTTTCTTTTCTGATGATAAGCTCACATTTGCAAAAGCCTTCCCCGTATAAATGCCCCTTTTTACTATGAATCCATTGCTTGTGTCTGGCAAGGCCACCACATTTGAAGCCAATCCGGCTTGAAGCTTGGCTGCCACTCGTGCAGATATGGCATCACCCAATGATGATTTCGCCAATACCAGAACATTCGCACCCTCTGCAGCCATAGCTTGTGCAATGGCTGCGGAATAAGCTTGGATAATGCCTTGATCTAGTCTCTGATCAGAAACGTGAAGTACTTTGTCAGCACCATTCTGTCCCAAACCCTCAAGTATAGAGGAATCAAAACTACCCAGAGCTAAGGCTGTAACGGAATCACCGCTAGCCATCTCCTTAGCATAAGTAACTGCTTCCTGAGAGGTTTTTTTTACCGCTCCCTGATCCCCCTCAACGAATACTAGTATAGACATTTTATCAAATTTTATCGTTAAAGAACTTTGGCTTCATTTTTCAGCAAAGAGACCAATTCACTAACCTGGTCAGCTTCGATCATCTTTACACCTTGCTTGGTCGGTGGTAACTCATAGTCATTAACTTCTGTAAGAGCAACTGTTTCGATTGGTTCCACCAATTTCATTGGCTTGCTGCGGGCAGACATAATGCCTCGCATATTGGGTATTTTCCATTCTGCTATTGGTTCCTGGCAACCTGCCACAAAAGGAAGATTCATTTCCAAGGTTTCTTTGCCACCTTCAATTTCTCTAGTCATTTTGGCAAGTCCATTATCAATATCAAGCTGCATGACTGGAGATATTGAGGGCATATCCAACAACTCTCCAACCATTCCGTGTACCTGGCCGCCATTAAAGTCTATGGATTCGCGCCCCATTAAGATGAGGTCATAATTTTCTGATTTAGCTACATTCGCTATTTGTTTGGCTACAAAAAAAGAATCACTGGGAACAGCGTTTACTCGGATCGCTTCATCGGCACCAATGGCTAAGGCTTTTCTCAAAGTCGGTTCAGTCTCCGCCTCCCCAACATTCAAAACAGTGATCGATCCACCTTGAGCTTCTTTTAGTTCCACTGCCCGGGCCAACGCATAGTCATCGTAGGGTCCAATAATATATTGAACCCCGGAACTGTCGAATTTTGTATTATTATCGGTAAAAGCGATCTTGGATGTAGTATCTGGAACGTGGGTAATACAAACTAATATTTTCATGCCATCAAAAAACAGTTGGATCTAAATATTTGGCGTGAATTTACTTAAATAAAGAATAAAAAAAATTAAAAAGCTGCTTCAAATGTGTGAGATGAAAGGTTTGGGTTGGTATTGCATTTTTTTGTTTAAATGAACGGCCCTAAAGTGGTTATTTGCAAGGAAATATTGGCCAGCACGCCAGGCTTTGCTTTTACGAGCAACCCACGTTTTCCAATATTACAGCAAAAATCAAGTTTCAATGATGAGGGTGTTATTTTATGCTTGCCTGTTCATTTTCAGAACTCAACTACCAGTTTCCCGGTCTGCTCCCCTTTTCCCATGCGATCAATAGCAGAAATG
>JBPCUG010000145.1:0-3775 GCA_051011275.1 Cyclobacteriaceae bacterium
TCCGCTATTCATATAACGAGGCAACAAAATCTCCGTAGCCATTATACTTTTGGGTTGGCCGGATCAATCCATCAATGATCATCATCTCCTCTGATTGTGGCACACCTTTGTAAAGAGTATCTGGTAATACATTTGATAGAAAACTGTGGTGCAGCGGTTCTACCTGGTGCCAAAAGGTTTCCGGCTCGGAATCAAGGAACTCTATTTTTACGATTGATTTGGGGCTTTTGTACCCGTACTTCCAGGGAATGACCCAACGGATGGGAGCACCATTTTGCTTTGGCAACGGCTTTCCAAAAAGCCCGGTTGCTACAAAAGCCAATTCATTCATCGCCTCATCCATTCTCAATGCCTCAAAAAAAGGCCAGGGATAAAACGTTTGAGTCCGCACTCCGATCATTTGATTGGGATCGGAGAAACTAATAGTACGAATATGAGTAGCGTTGTTATCGGGCTGAAAAAAGTTAAGCAGCTTTGCTAAGGGAAAGCCTGTCCAAGGTACTGCCATGGCCCAGGCCTCCACACACCGATGTCGATAAGTGCGCTCTTCTAGTCCCATTTCCTGGATTAGATCTCCCAAAAAGAAAGTTCCGGTATTTTGAGCTAACCCAGTTACTTCAATTTTCCAATCCCGATTATCAAATCCAGATACATACTTGAATGTGTCATAAACTGTTGCATCTTGGGGATTGATGAACTCGTAAAAGTTATTGAAGTGGGTGACATCAAACTCATCACTTAGCGGTCTATCCAAGGTATACTTCAAGTTTGGGATGGCCGGATAAAAATCTTCCATGCCCTCAAAAGTGAAGTTGTTACTTCCTTGCGTTCCCGGAGGAGGACCCACTTCTTCGGTTTTTACGCAGGAATGTATTAGAGGAAAGGTTAGAAGTCCACCCCCTATAACACCTAATTGTTTGATGATTGACCTTCGGTTATTGTAAGTTTCTTCGTCTGCAGGAATTGCAGGTACCTTTTCCCATTGTTTTGGTATATGGATATTGGCCATTATTATTAGATCCTGTAACTTAAGTTACCAAATTTGCAAAGCATATCCACGCTTCTAGCCCTACACCTTAATGATAACTCAACCAATAGCCAGGAACGAAGCACGAAAAACCAAGAACTAATAGGCATTCGCTTCCGCCATCTTCCAGACATCGACCTTTGCCACACTTAAAGGATCATCCCCACTGATTAATTTCACCCCAGTACTTTCCGCCAGCTCCGGATAAACAACCTGTGTCATGCATTGACGGCCATTGGCAAACACTTCGATAATTGATTTGTCAATGAAAATATCCAGATTCAAACTCTCGCCGGCTCGAAGCTCGAAAGGCGCTCGTTGTTCCGATACATCTTCTATAAACCCTGGCAGCTCCGGTTCTCGCATACAATTAGGCAACATTCTCACTGGACCGTTTACCGACGACTTAATAAAATCGATGACTAGCTCTTTAGTGTTGGGATCGTATTTGATTGTGGTCTCTTCCCGACCATCGGGAGAGCAGAAAACTTTTACACCATAAGGGGAGGAAGTACCACCCTGCAATTCCACTTGTATTTCCAAAGCCTTGCCTTTGATCCCTATGGATTCTTCACTATTAGCTTGAAGGTAAATGTTCTTTTCACTTATGCCACCCAGTCTCAAGGCTTGAACTTCGACCGGAGGATTGATCTGCACTTCATTTCCTGCAAGTGAAATCACCCGGGGCAAGCTCATAATCCCGGACCAACCATCACTGGGAAAGTTTTCTGGTTTATCACCTTCTTCTGACCATCTTTTTGGCCATTCAACATGTTCAGGTTTGCGCTCCAAAACCCAACCCCAGATAATGTTTCGTCCTTGGTCATCCACTAGCTGCTCTGGTGCAAAGAACGTTCCTCCAGGCCAGTTCATACGCCCGTGCTTTTCTACATTGTATTTTCCGTCTTTAAACTCCCCCAAATAATATTGTGACCCAAGATTATGGCTTATAAAGAGCAACATATTCTTGTTGCCTAACTTAAAAAAGTCCGGGCAGGAGAGGTCTTCGAAATCATGTCTCATTCTGTTGTTCTGGTCGATAAGGTCACCAAGATATTCCCACTCCATCATATCTTTGGATCGGAAGAAGCCGGCTACATCACCACCAGAAATCTGGTAGTAGTAATCGGTAGTTGGATCGTACCAGCCTTCCGGATCCCAAGCCCGATACTTCTCATGCATGGGATCTCCTTCTTCGGGTGTTTTCAAAACCGGGTTGCCTTCAAATTTCTTCCAAACTCTTAGGTCTTCGTCGTTGGAATAGGCTACCAAGTTAGTGGAAGAACCTTGACCATGATACATGATATGAGGGACTCCTTCTCGTGATAGGAATGCTCCGCCGCTGAAGATGCCTTTTTCAATATCCCCTTCTTTCACATCAAGCATATCAGGATAAAGTGTCCAATGGAAAAGGTCCGTACTTACTGCATGACCCCAGAAGTGCTCCCTTTTCCCATTACCTAGGTATTGATAGATGAAGCCCAGATGGTATTTACCCTTCCAAAAAATAGCCCCGTTTGGATCAAAAGGGTAAGCCCTGCCTTCGGGAGCAACGAAGTGGTAGATGGGTCGGTGCGGGTCCGACTGGATCAGCTCCCTTAATTCCCTGGCCTGGGTGATTTGGTCACCCATGGTCATTTTTTGTATCCCGTTTTCTGAGTGACCGTCAAATTTGGGATCGCTCGATTGGCAAGCCATCAAAATCAATAAGAATAAGATTGTGAAAAGGATAAGCGATCGATGTTTCATCTTTCGTGGATTGATTTTGAGCAACTACCTGACAGTTTACAATGTAGTTATCTCAGTTTTGTGGTCAGGTCGAAAAATCAGTCATTTTGGGTGGAAGTATTGAAGTGGATTAAGGATTTGAACTTCTTCAATTGAAATTTTCAGGATAGGTAAACTTCAAGAAGAAATAGATGCTGGCACCAACAATGGCAATTGCGGCCAAAAGCAGGATCATATGTATTGTGGTGATCTCCTTGCGTTTGTATTTGTCGCTTACAATAGCCCCAATAATCACTAAACCAAAGACAACCTTTTGAGTATTGGACTCGATCCCAATTTGATTCATACCACTTTGGATCACCGCAATAATAAAAGCGCCGATCAATGTACCAAAGATCTTTCCTTGACCTCCCATAAGACTGGTCCCGCCTACCACTACAGCCGCAATGGTATAAAGCTCATAGTAGTCGCCATAGGTAGCAGCACCTCCAGCGAGATTAGATGCGGTTATAACCCCTCCAAGCCCGGCTAATAAGCCACATATAGTGTAAACCCAAACCAGAACCTGCTTCACCGGAACTCCGGAAAGTCGAGCCGCTTCGGTATTCCCTCCGATGGCATAGATGCGACGTCCGAATGTTGTCCAATGCATGACGAAATAAGCTCCTAAATACAGTGTAACCATCACGATTACAGATACGGGAATGCCCCCCATCCGGCCCTTACCCAGCCAAGCGAAACTTTCACTGGTTATAGGTATGGTGGTAACATTGGAAAACTTATAAGCCAATCCTCTGGCAATCATCATCATCGCTAACGTAGCAATAAACGGAGTGATCTTGAAGGTAGTAGACAGGGCTCCTGAGAAAAAACCTAACAGCCCGCATATTAAGATTGCCATTAGGCTGCTGAAGATCAAGGCGCCCGTTCCAGCATCGGCTCCACCTCCGAACTGTTGGATAAAGAGAGCACAAATCACCGCGGCCAAAGCGATCAAGCTTCCAACTGACAGATCAATTC
>JBPCUG010000146.1:0-17018 GCA_051011275.1 Cyclobacteriaceae bacterium
CTGGGAGCCCGATACCTACCCAATTTTTTTCCCCAACAATATCAAAGCCAATCCGCAAATGATAAGTTGGATACACTTTAACTGCAAATGAGGCTGATAAAGGAGTTGAAAGTTTTTTTTGAGCAAGGGCACCAAAGAACTGTTCGAGCCAAAAGGAATATTATATCTGCCGTTGTTTTCAAAGCTATAGGGTTAATAGCGGGCTATATTTATTTTGCCATTTCTCTTTCATATTTAGGAGAGGTAAAATTTGGTATCTTCCTGGTTATTGTCTCTATCGTTGACTGGTTTGCCGAATTGGACATTGGGATTGGTCACGGTTTGCGCAACCGTATGGGAGAAGCTATTGCAGATAGGAATTACAAATTGGCTCGGGGATATATCAGTACCGCGTACTTTGTAGTAGGAAGCATCTTTTCAATTGTGGCGTTACTGGTTATAGCAATAAGCTATTTTCTTCCCTGGTCTGAATGGTTGCAGGCTGACCCAAGCCTAAACCACGAGATTACGGTATTGGTGATGTTTGCTTTTGCGGCATTTGCCATTCGTTTCATAGCTTCCCTGGTTTTTCAAATCTTTTATGCCTTGCAACGTATCGCTATAGTTGATCTGTTTTCTATGTTAACCAAACTACTGTTTCTGGTAATCATTATTGGCTTGGTATTCCTTACTGAAGAGTCACTGATACTGTTCGGGGCTGCAAAAACATTCACGTTTGCCTTAGTACCGGTAGCGGTAGGGTTTTATTATTTTAGAAATGATTTCAAACGTTTCAAGCCTTCATTGCAATTGGTGCGCAAATCTCATTTCAACAGCCTCTTCTCTTTGGGACTGCAATTTTTTCTAATCAAAATTTCCATGATCGTTATACATCAAACTAACAACTTCCTAATTGCCCGATATGTTTCTTTAGAAAGCGTACCTCATTACGAAGCAGCATATAAATACCTATCCATCTTTTTGCTACTGTTTGTGATCATTACAAATCAGCTTTGGGCTGCAAATGTGGAGGCGTATCGGAAGGGAGAGTTGAACTGGATGAAAAAGACTGTTCGAGGCACTTTTAAAATATGGTTAGCGACCATAGGGCTAAGCATTATCATGATCTTCATTTCGCCTCTGGTTTATAAAGTATGGCTGCAGGACAAAATTGATATTTCCTATTTACTGACCGTGGTTGTGGCCTTGTCTATTTCGATAACGACATGGGTAAACATGTTTAACCTCGTGCTTAACGGAACTGGAAAGATCAGAATGCAAATGTATGCTTGGATCTTTGCCAGTATGGTCAATATTCCTATTTCAATTTTTCTAGCTACCACCCTGGAATTAGGAACCATTGGTATCGTACTAGGGACGGTTATAAGTATGATTCCTCTAGCTATCCTATCCCCGATACAAGTACGAAAGATATTGGTTAGTGCCGATAAAGGCATATGGGCAAAATAGAATGGTAAGCAATACACTATTATGAATAAACACAAGCCACACATCTTATGCTTAGGGGAATGGGGATTCCCCTTAGGTTTTGGAGCCATTCAACGGATGCAGCTAATTGCCAGGGGTCTACTACATCAGGGATGCAAGGTGACCGTTATTTGCTTTAAGGGATCTCATAGTGCGGCTCACAATTTTCCTCCTGTGGGATTATATAATGGTATTCATTACCGTTATACATCTGGTACCATTCACAAGCCCTCAAGTTTTTTTAGGCGCAACTGGTTGAAACTGGTAGGTAAAGTCAACGAACTAAATTACATCTGGCAACTAAAAAAAAGAGGTGAGTTGGGAGGCTGTTTGGTTTCTACCATGCACATCGATTTACTGATAATTTATTGGGTTTGGTTTAAAATAATCCGGGTCCCATTAATATTGAATTATGACGAAATGGTTTCGGCAATTGCATCCAGGTCTGGATGGGAACGGATCAATGATCGTCTTTTCGATCGACTTGCAGTGCCACTCTCCGATGGAGTTTGCCCCATTAGCGAATATTTAATTGAACATACCAGAAGATATTCGAAGAAAAAGCCCTTACTCAAGCTGCCTATCTTATGTGATTTCGAAAAATTCAAAGTAAAGGAAAGTGTCAATGATGGGGTAATATTTTTGTATGCGGGAGCAGCCTCCTACCTGCCACTAGTTCGATTTATTTTACAATCGTTTGACCTTTTGGATCCACCGCAGAATGTGTACCTGGATCTTGTGCTTGGCGGAGAGGAAAACGACCTGAATCGCGCCAAGGAAGTGATTTCCAATTCCAGAAATAGTAAAATGGTTAGACTTTATGCCAATGTAGCGCATGAACTAATTCCTGATTATTATGCTAATGCTTCTGCCCTTCTTATTCCTTTAAGGCCTACGATACAGGATGCTGCTAGATTTCCTCACAAAATCGGTGAGTACCTCGCCTCCGGTAGGGTAGTAATCACTACAAATTATGGTGAGATCAAGTATTATGATTTCATCGATCAACAGACAGCTCTGGTGGCTAGTACCTTTGACCAAAAAGACTTCTCTCACAAAATGAAGTACATTATCGATCATAAGAAACACGCCATGGAAATAGGTTTGCGGGGCAGAGAAATGGGCCTGAAAAACTTCAATTATATCAATATTGGCGGTCAGGTCAAAGACTTCATTCTTAGACTTAATAAGTAGTCAGCCGAAGCAAAGATGGGAGTGGTATTGTAAATTAAGCAGTATTTATTGCATTTATCATATATTTTGTATTTATTATTTAGCACAAGTTTTATCTATTAGTTTTTGTTCTATGCCCGTTGCAATTATCACAGGCTCCTCCGGCCTAATAGGCAGTGAGGCTTGTAAATTTTTTCACCAGCAAGGACTCACTATTGTGGGTATTGATAATGATATGCGCCGTTACTTTTTCGGAGATGAAGCAAGTACCGCGGATATTGATCTCGAGCTAAGGTCGGAGTTGACCAATTACCATTCGTACCGAGAGGATATTAGGGATCTGGAAAAGCTGGAGCGGATATTCTCTGAATACCTTGACGATATAAAACTCGTCATTCATACAGCGGCTCAGCCTTCCCATGATTGGGCGGCAAAAGAACCCTTTGTCGATTTTTCAGTTAACGCCAATGGTACTTTGAACTTGCTTGAACTCACTCGTAAATATTGCCCAGAAGCACCATTTATCTTTACTAGTACTAATAAAGTATACGGAGACCGGCCCAATGACCTTCCTTTAGTAGAGTTGGAAATGCGGTGGGAGGTAGCAGAGTCACACCCATTCCACAAAGCTGGGATTGACGAAACCATGTCTATCGATCAATCGAAGCACAGCCTATTTGGGGCAAGTAAAGTGGCAGCAGATATACTGGTGCAGGAATACGGAAAATACTTTGGTTTAAAAACCACAGCCTTTCGTGGAGGATGTTTAACAGGACCAACCCATCAGGGAGTTGAGCTTCACGGATTTCTTGCCTATCTGGTAAAATGCGCTGTTACCGGCAAATCGTATACGATTTTCGGGCATAAGGGTAAGCAGGTGAGAGACAATATACACAGTGTCGATTTAGTCAACGCCTTTTGGCACTATTACCAAAATCCAAGATCAGGGGAGGTATATAATATCGGTGGTTCTAGACATTCTAATGTCTCCATGCTTGAGGCTATTAGTGAAATCGAGGAGATTAGTGGGCACAAACTGGCTTATTCTGTAGACGACCAAGCTCGTATAGGAGATCATATTTGGTACGTTTCCAACATTGGAAAATTCCAGTCACACTATCCTAATTTTGCCTACCAATATGACAATCACCGGATACTTCAGGAAATGATTGCCTCAGTTGAGGTTGATCTACATAAATAGCCTTTCTCACTATTGGGAATTGAATAGATGAGGATCCTAATGATTATTGATAGTTTACGCAGAGGGGGCAGAGAACGTCGGATGCTCGAGTTATTAAAGAGCTTTAGGAAAAGGCCTGAAATTGAGGTAGACGTGGTGCTTTTCTCGGATATTATTTCCTATCCTGAAGTACATGATACAGGTTACCCGATACATATTCTAAAAAGAAAACCCAAAAAGGATCCTCGGGTATTTTTTCACTTTTACCACTTATGCAAAGAGGTGAAACCGGATATGATCCATAGCTGGGGTACCATGTCATCCATTTATGCCATTCCTGCATGCAAAATCCTGGGCATCGCACTTATTAATGGCAATATTATGGATGCTCCAGAATTCCTAAATTTTCTAGACAGTAGATTTTTTCGGGCAAAGCTTACTTTTCCTTTTTCCGATGTGATCCTGGGAAACTCCCAAGCTGGACTCAGAGCTTACCAAGCCCCAAAGGCCAAGAGCCAGTGTATATATAACGGCTTTGATCTAGATCGGGCTAACAATCTGGATGATCCGCAATTGGTACGTTCTAGATTAAATATTCAGCTAGGCCCTGTGATAGGGATGGTAGGCGGCTTCTACGACCGCAAAGATTATAGTACTTTTATAAATACAGCGATTGATTTACTCCGCAAGGGTGTTGAGGCTAGCTTTCTAGCCATAGGAGATGGCCCGAACCTGGAACCATCTAGATCCATGATTCCACTAAAGTTTGCCGATCGTATTATTTTACCTGGCCAAATCGAACAGATCGAGTCAGTGATAAATATTTTCCATATCGGGGTGCTGGCTACCGATGCCGCGGTTCATGGCGAAGGAATTTCCAATGCTATAATGGAATATATGGTACTGGCAAAACCGGTGGTTGCCACTCGTGGAGGAGGTACTCCGGAAATTGTTCAGGATGGAGAAACTGGATTTCTGGTGACCCCGGGAGATCCTTTAGAGTTAGCTAACCGAATTGAATATCTGTTAAGCCACCGTGACAAGGCCGCCGAAATGGGCAGCAAAGGGCAGCAGCGTATCTACCAAAATTTCTCATTGTCTCAAATGGAACATAAATATATGGACCTATACCAAACTGTGTATAGGGGTTTAAGTTCAAAAAAGGCCGTATGATTGCAATTTTAGTAAACTCATTAGCTGGTGGTGGTGCCGAACGAGTGGCTTTGACCTTGCTGGAGGAACTAAGGTCCAATAGGCAGGAAGTACGATTGGTCTGTATCGAACGAGAACAGAGTTATAGTCCGCCTTTAGGCACTCCCATAGTTTACTTGACCAGATTCGAAAAACTTCATAATCCATTAGTGAAAGTATTCTGGCTATTTATTAGCGCCTACCGTCTGAGCCGTTATGTCAGAGAACATAATATTGGAGTGGTTCAAAGTCATTTGATTCGGTCCAATTTTATAAACACAGCGGCAAAAATTTTTGGCGCCAAGCACCAGGCGCAGATCGTTTCGCACCTACCTGTCCGACTAGGGGCTTCTTTCCCCTTACGACAGTTAAAGAGAGCCTTTTATCGATGGCTTTATTCCAAAGCTGACCAAATAGTTTCTATTTCAGAGATTATGAAGAACGGTATAAATCAGGCACTTAATTTTACCTCAGAGCAAGTAGACCATATTGTATTGCCCAATCCCCATGATATTGGTCAGATAGAAAAATTAAGCAGCGAGCCGGTTACTGATTTTGTTTTTTCACCTCAGGTTAAGTACATAGTTTCCGTTGGCCGGCAACTTAGACATAAACGTATCGAAGTAATTATCAAAGCGCTATCAATAGTTAGGAGCCGAAACCAAAATGTGGAACTCCTTATAATTGGAGAAGGAAAAGACCAAGCTTTTTTTAAGGAAGAGGCTATAAACAATGGAATGGATCGCTATGTACATTTCCTAGGTCATAGATCAAATCCGTTTTCCTATTTGTCGCGCGCCGATCTTTTCGTGCTATGTAGCGAAATAGAGGGGTTGCCAAATATTATTATTGAGTCTCTGATCTGTGGTGTTCCAGTAATATCTTCGGATTGTATATCGGGACCGAGAGAGATATTAAGCCCGGACTCAGATTTAAATCAGCTTTTGCAGGACAAGATTGAGTATGCTAGATCCGGCGTGTTATATCCGATTGAAAGGGCAGACCTGTTGGCTACTGCTATTATGGAGCTTTTATCTAACCAAAAGATGCGAGATAAGTTTATTGAAGAAGGGAAGACCTATGCCCGGAAATATGATAAAGAGATAATCGCCCAAAAATACTTAAAGAAATTCTACCCAGATCCTTCAAACCAGGTCAACAATGGTGAAAATACAAACATGAAGAGTAAAAAGAGGATCGCATTCTTTGGCCTAAAATATTATCCTTCGCAAGGAGGTTCAAGCAGAATTGCTGAAAGTATAGCTCGTGAACTGAGGCATAGATATGAGATCACTATTTATTGCTATCCCAATTCCAGGTCTCAAACATTTATGCCAGAAGTAAAGGTGGTAAACGTGCCAAGGTTCCCGTTCGGATCTGCTGGAGTGTTCCTTTATTATTTTTGCTGCTGTACGCACCTATTTTGGTCAAAGCCCTATGACCTGATCCATGTGCACAAAACAGATAGTGCTTTGTTCATTCCAATCTTGCGGCGTAAGGCTAAAGTCATTGCCACTTCTCAGGAAGCTCCCTATCTCAGGGATAAATGGAAGTTTTTTGGCAAAGCATATTTTCGCTTGATGGAAAAGTTTTTTATACATTCCTCTGCTCTATTGACGTCGGTTTCAAAACCTTTGGCTGATTATTACCAGCGCACTTATGGTCGTCAAGTACACTATGTACCTAATGGCGTTGATATCACCAGGGAAAAAGAACAGAAGGAGGCTATGGAAATCCTCAATCGCAATGAAATCGGCGGACCCTATTTAATGTTTGCGGCCCGGAGGATAATGTCTACAAAAGGCTGCCACACCTTTTTGCTGGCCTTAAAAAGATTAAATTATACCGGCACTGTTTTGGTTGTTGGGGATGACAAACAGGTTCCAGGATACACCAAAAAGTTGAGAGATTTAGCAAAAGGTCTGGATGTGAGGTTCGTTGGCTATGTAAGTGGGAAAAGTACCCTACTTTCCTTAGTAGAAAATTCTAAGTTGTTTGTCTTTCCATCTGAAACTGAAGGTTTGTCTTTGATGCTACTTGAAGTAGCTACCGTAGGTACTCCAATTATTTGCAGCGATATTCCTGAGAATGCGGCTGTCTTTACTTCAAATGAGGCCCGGTTCTTTGCTGATAAAGATTCAGACGACTTGGCTCGTCAGTTGGAGTGGGCTCTGGCACATTCGGCTGAAATGCAAAACTTAGCCCAAGAAGCAAGCAAAAAAGTAATCCATGAATTTTCAAGCGAAGTTGTAGCTAAAAAGTATGATTATCTTTATCGACAACTTATTTTATGACATTGACTGCAAACCCTAAGATGAGTGTCACTATGGCCACCCATAACCGTGGGCATTCTATCGAAAGAAGCATTAAAAGTCTTTTGAATCAAACCTTCACGGATTTCGAGACTACACTCAACTTATTATCGTATAGAATCTCCACTTAGATAAAGATGATTGGATCCCTGACCGTACTATCAGATGATATTTCGCACATGTCCGTAAAGGAACACTTTTGGTATTGGGTATTTCCCATTTCCTTGTTAGGTCTTTTGATGTTTTTCTTTTTTTCTAAGATACCACTATTGGTAGAATTGGTTAACCCAAAAATGAACAGGGAATGGGGACTACTAGAAAATATTCAATTGGTTATCATTGCGGTAATGATTGGCTTGTCAATATATGCACTCAGGAGAAAAAAACATGTTCTTCAAAAATGGGGTTTTGGTTTGATAGCGGTTTTTGCAGTGTTTATCCTCCTTGAGGAAATCGATTATGCGGCACATTTTAGGGAGTACCTAACTGGGAGTAAAGAAAGCTATCTCGATGAGTTGGTCGGTACTAAGAATATTCATAATTATGCTCCAAATACAGCCAAGATCTTTAAAAGATCAGTTTATGTGTTGATGCTAATAATTTTTATTGTTGCCCCTTTATTTAAAACCACCTCCAAAAGTAATATCATATCTTATTTGATCCCTGAACCCAAGATTGTTATCACCGCTGTGTTAACAATCCTTGTTGAAATAATTGCCAGGCTTCTGGTGCCTCTTACTGATTTGAAGTTGGTGGATCTTACCATGGATATTGGAGAGTTCTCTGAGATAATGGTATATTACTTGTTTCTAATTTATCTCATACAGTTAGTTTTTAATAAACAATGGCCATTAAACGCCAGCTTAAATGGTGATAGCTGAATACTTCCTACACTGCCTTTAGCTTATTAAACAATCATATCAAGTAATGTTTGTGCTTCTGATATACCACCGCTTATTTAAAAGCATTTTGATACTTGGATTTATTTGCGCCTCTGGAAGCTCTTGCTCGCAAACAAGCAATACTTTTAGAACATGGCGATGGGATCAAGTAATCATACCGGCTTACACCTGGCCGAGGGGAACGGCTTTTGGAGATGGGCTGTATGTCGATGCCGCCTTTGATCCTAAAGGAGTACAAATTGTGGATGAAAAGTTAAGGTTTGTGGTAAACCCTAATTCTCCTTCGCCACCGGCAGGGGCAAAGATTGAACATAACTACAGAAGTGAAATTCGTACGGTGCCATGGCCAATTAAGCACCCTTTAGGAACAGAACAGTGGATTGGTTTCCATTATGAATTCCCGGATGACTATACTGTAGATTCCACTTCCCCAATAATAATCTATCAGAATCATCCTGGGATTACCGGCCTGCCCCCACAATTCGAGTTGGAACTAGCTGCCTTCAATCGCCCTCGGCCTGCTATCGGCGGGGAAGTTCAAATAGTCAATCATACCAATGGCATTGATCCCGCATATCCGCATCGGGGTGACAGAGTTGTATGCGCCGTCAAGCCCCTAGCGGGTGATACTCTTAAAGTGGTGATCCATGTGGTTTATGGAAGAGATGACCAGGGATTGTTGCAAGTCTGGCTGAATGAACAGTTATACTACGATCGACAAACCTCAACTGTTTTCTCCAATTACCAATGGGGTGGAAATAACAAATGGGGCATTTACAACCATACTCACAAAAGCGGTGAGGATGTTACTAGCTCATTAAGAGCTGGAGTAACCAGCATGACCATATATATGGGGACCCTTAAATTACTCACAAGATATCCGGGGCAATCTCAATACTTGGAAAATGCTTACAATCTAGTAAAGCCTTAGTAGAGCAGCTTTAGAAGTTAATTCCTATCATTAAGGTTGGTTCCATTTTTCACGATGCATTCTTACAGAACATTCAACTACAAACCTGATCTTAGGTCTAGAAGCAAACTCCTACCTTCCATATACCAATCATGCATTCCACGCTCCTGCTCGACAGCCCGATAGGAATCCACCGCTCATTATCTTGCCCCACTCACAGTCTCCTGTTTTACATAGTTCGTGATCATATGATCATTTACATTTTTCTGAGCCCTGCTTTTGTAGATGGATCCACAAATTATCTGAAATGCACTTCTAGTCTGCCAATTGGAAGAAAACATTATCTAAAGTGTTTTGAAAATTTCTTATATTTATAAAGAATCTGCTCGCTATGCAATCAGCCATCACTAGGTATAAAATCCTACCTTTCCTTGCTAGCTTGCTTCTACTAATGCTGTTTGCCCATTCATTAAAGGCTCAAAAACCTCAACTTAAATTTGGGCAGCTCGGCTTACAGCATGGATTGCCAGAAGCTTCTATCTTATCCCTCCATCAAGATCAAGAGGGATTTTTATGGATAGGTACAAGGGAGGGGCTCCAGCGGTATGATGGATATAGTTTTCAAGGTTATCGCCATGATCCAGCTGATTCAAGCAGCATCAGCTCTAACTATGTATCGTCTATCCATGAAGACCTAAAGGGTAGCTTGTGGATAGGTACCCAAAAGGGCGTGAACCGCTTTGATAAACGAAGTGAACAATACCAAGGGTATCTAATGGATTCCTCCAATATTGCATCCATTGATAACGTTGTTAAGAGCGTTTATTGTGATCGAGACGGTATGATTTGGGTGGGAACCCAAGATAAGCTTTTTAGGTTGGATCCCGAAACGGAAATTTTGAAATCCTTTAAGCCTGAACCTTCCGACCCTACTAGCTTAAGTGGAAATGCACCGCGGCCTGCTTTGGAAGATCCCAATGGAATGGTTTGGATAATTACAGGGAGCGGGTTGAACCGATTTGACCCAAAAACCGAGCAGTTTACTCATTATTTACCGGACCCTTCCGACACTAGAAGCGGAAGCAATAACATCTGGTGTCTATTTGAAGACCGGAATAGTAAATTTTGGGTTGGAACTGACGAGGGTTTGTACCGGTTTGACCAAGGCGCTCAAAAATTCTACGGGGAGGTACTACTTTCAGGAGAAATGATAACTTCGATAGCTGCAGATCAAACAGGCTGGTTGTGGATTGTCAGCTCAGAAAGCGGCTTGGTCTTATTAAACCCCGATTCAGGGGAATACTACTCTTATCCCTATGATTCAACCAATCCTTATGGCCTTCCCAATAGTGGGATTAATGATATTTATATGGATCGTCAAGGTATTGTGTGGTTGGGCATGTATGCTCATGGATTGTATTCCTTTGACCAAGGGAATAGTCAGTTTAAACATTATTGGCACCAGCCAGGGAATCCCAATAGCCTGAATGATAATATTGTTTATGGCATGATCGAAGATCGGGAAGGGATCTTATGGATTGGGACTCGAAGCGGAGGCTTAAACCGGTATGACCCCAATACTGGACAATTCCGACATTTTTTACACAATCCACTAGACCCAAGCAGTCTGGATCGAGGCCCTGTTTGGTCTATTTACGAAGATAGCCAAAGTAAGATATGGATCAATACGCCCCGTCACAATCAGTTTGATCGGGAAACAGGCAAATTCAAAAAATACCGACATGATCCTAGTAATCCGAATAGCATAAGTGGAGATGGCTACTGGCCTGTACTTGAAGATCGGAATGATATTTTTTGGATGGCATCCGCCAATGGTATTAATCGATTTGATCCAACAACCGAAACTTTTAAGCACTATCTCCCCAATAAATGGATAAGGGCCATTTGCGAAGATTACCTGGGGTTCCTGTGGTTGGGCACGCGAAAAGGGGAGTTGATTCGCTTTGATCCCAGTACGCTAGAACACAAGCAGTATTTGTTCGATTCTAGTAACCCCAATAGCGTAAACAATTATTATATAATTACCTGCTTTCTGGAAAGTCAGGATAGTACATTATGGATAGGTACGTTTGATGGAGGGGTCCATAAGTTTGACCGGGAAACGAAATCTTTTATCCACTATACGGAAAAGGAAGGACTTGTCTCTAATTCAGTTCTTGGCATCCTTGAAGATGGAAAGGGATATTTGTGGATTTCTACCGTAAATGGCCTGGTTAAGTTTGACCCTGAAACAGTTCGGTTTTACAATTATGATGTGCATGACGGCTTGCAAGGTAATGAGTTCAAAACCAACGCCTTTTACAAAAGTAGCCAAACGGGAAAGATGTATTTTGGCGGTACCAACGGCTTCAATGTCTTTCATCCGGATTCTATAAAGGACAATAGCTATATACCGCCGGTGGTGTTTACAGGATTTCGGTATTACAATAGGAAAGACAGAGATGAGAAACCAAAGGAGCTCAAAGGGATTTCAGCAATAGAAGAAGTCACGCTTGGGTACAATGAAAACATGTTCACTTGTGAGTTTGCTGCTCTTAACTATTCCAATCCTTTTAAAAACCAGTATGCCTATAGCTTAGAAGGCGTTACGAATAATTGGATTCAATTGGGCACGAAAAGGGAATTAACTTTCACTAATTTATCCCCCGGTACCTATACACTCAAGGTAAAAGGCTCAAATAACAATGGGATTTGGAATGAGACAGGTACTTCAATTAAAATTACCATTACACCACCCTGGTGGCAAACCTGGTGGGCATATGGCCTTTATGCTATTTTGTTTGCCGGGTCAATTCTTGGTTATATTAATCTTAAGACTGGAGCACTAAAGCGAGAGCGAGAGCGCTTACTTCGGGTAGATAAACTTAAGGATGATTTTCTAGCCAATACTTCGCATGAGTTACGTACGCCTTTGAATGGTATTATTGGTATTGCTGAATCTTTGATGGATGGCGTTGCTGGTGAACTTAGCGAAAAGGTAAAGTCAAATCTTGACTTGGTAGCTGGATCCGGTAGACGGTTATCAAGCTTGGTAAACAGTATATTGGATTTTTCCAAACTCAAAACCCACAACATTAAATTACACCTAATGCCGATGGACCTAAGATCAATGGCACAGGTGGTACTGCAAATGAGCGAGCCTTTGATCGCCGGCAAGGAACTGGTTTTGAAAAATGAGATCTCAAAAGCTATACCATCTGTTATTGCCGATGAAAACCGATTGCAACAGATCCTGCATAATTTAGTTGGTAATGCTATTAAGTTTACTGAGACTGGTAAGATTAGTATATCAGCCTCTGAGCAAGATAGAATGGTTCAAATTTCGGTAACCGATACCGGTACTGGTATTCCTGAGGATAAGATTGATCTAATATTCAAAGAATTTGAGCAGGTAGACACCTCCACTACTCGCCAATTTGTGGGCAGCGGTCTGGGATTGTCGATCACTAAAAAATTAATAGAATTGCATGGCGGCACTATAGGAGTGACCTCAAAAGTAGGAATGGGCTCTACTTTTACCTTCACACTTCCCGTGTCCAAAGAACAGCCATCGGTGTTATCGAGTACCCTCAAAGTCGCTAAAGTCAAAACCCCTGGTAACAATAAAATTTTACCAAATTTAAAAGAGGACCAAAAAGGAAAAGCCGGTGAGATCAAGGTATTGGTAGTTGATGACGAACCCATCAATCAGAAAGTGTTGGCCAATCATCTGGCTTTTGGTAACTACAAAATCACTTCTGCCCTTAACGGGGAACTTGCCCTAAAAGCCATTGAGAACGAAGAAAAATTTGATATGGTGCTATTGGACATCATGATGCCTAAAATGTCAGGTTTTGAAGTTTGTCGTAAAATAAGAGAACAGTACCTACCTAGTGAGCTTCCTGTTATCATGATTACCGCTAAAGATCAGGTTTCCGATTTGGTGGAAGGTCTGACTTCAGGAGCCAATGACTATCTCACTAAGCCATTCAGCAAAGATGAATTTATGGCACGGCTGAAGACTCATCTGAATTTATTTAGAATTAATTCGACAGCCGGTAAATTTGTGCCTTATGAATTCCTAAAAGCCCTTGGTCGGGAAAGCCTCACTGATGTAAATTTAGGAGATCATGTACAAGGGGAGGTAACCGTTTTCTTTTCTGACATCCGGGCTTATTCCACCCTGTCTGAGGCCATGACCCCCGAACAAAATTTCAAATTCCTGAATGCCTATTTAAGGCGGGTTGGTCCTATCATTAAACGCCATAATGGATTTATCAACCAATTCATGGGTGACGGGACAATGGCGTTGTTCCAACATTCAGCTAAAGATGCTTTGCTGGCGTCTATTGAGATTAAAAAAGTAGTAACAGAATATAATGTACATCGCCAAGAGAAAGGACGCACATCGCTGGAAGTAGGTATTGGTATACATACAGGCCCATTGATGCTGGGGATCATTGGCGATGAGGAGCGTATGGATGCGGGAGTAGTATCTGATACGGTAAATATATCCTCTCGGATGGAAGGCTTAACCAAGCACTTTGGGGCATCTGTGGTAGTCAGCCAAAATACGCTGGCTAAACTATCGAGCCAGGATGAATTTAGTTATCGCCCCTTGGGAAAAGTACAGGTAAAAGGAAGGAAACAAACCTTGACAGTTTACGAATTTTATGACGGGGATCCGAAAGAATCTATTTTGCGAAAGCGCAAAACCAAAGCTGATTTTGAGGAAGGGTTGAAGTTATACTTTCAGCGTGAATTTACACAAGCCGCTATTTTATTTAATAAAGTTCTGGAAACAATTTCCGATGATAAAACGGCCAAGATATATCTTAAGCGATGCGCAGAGAATATGGTGCAAGGAGTTTCTGATAATTGGACAGGAGTGGAGATGATGTTGAAGAAATAGGAATAAATGTCAGTTTAAAATGCTGATCATCGCGGGAAATTACCGCTATCACTGCTAAGAGGATTAAGATGATAACCCTAATTTTCAATCTACTAAGCTACGGTGACAAAACTAGGAATCATTGAGATAGTATTGAGAATGGAGTAATCACCATACCTTTGGCAATTTTTTGCCTGTACAAGTAAGAATGATGCTGGGAAGCAGGCTTCAAAGCATAGAGGCCAAATATTAGGTTGTTAAACATTTTTACTAGCCCGCTACGGAATTGTAGAAAAAACTTGAGATTAATATAGTATTTTTAGGAGGGATCAGGTTTCCAATATGATTTTCTACACATAGTTGGTAATTAAGAGCATATCTTGAAGTCACAAATAAAGCAAAGGATTGCCTTCTTTGGGGTCAAATATTATCCTTCAAAAGGTGGAACCAGTAGGGTAGCAGAAGATATTGCAAAGGAGCTAAGGCATAATTATGATTTCACAGTTTACTGCTATGGAGATGATAAGGCACAATCGCATTTGCAAAATGTAAAAGTGGTAACCTTCCCTAGTATGCCATTTGGTCCCGCTGGGGTTTTCCTTTATTATTTTATTTGTTGCCTTCATTTACTCTTTTCAAAGAGGTACGATCTCATTCATGCACATAAAATAGATTGTGCTTTTTTTATTCCTTTACTAAGCCTAAGAAGCAAAATCGTCGCCACATCACATGGGGCGCCGTATAAAACGAGCAAATGGAATTTTATTGGTCGAACTTACTTCAGGTTGATGGAGCGTTTTTTTATTTATGCCCCGGCTTGTTTAACCACGGTATCTAAGCCACTTTCGGAGTATTACCAGGATAAATATCAAAGGAGTGTCCATTATCTTCCCAATGGAGTTGCGATTAATTATGAACTCAACGATGAAAACGCTGAAGATATCCTAACTCAACATGGCATCGGCTCCGAGGAAAAATTCATCTTCTTTGCCGCCCGTAGGATCATGTCAATTAAGGGGTGTCATACCATGATAAAGGCTTTAAAAAAAATTAATTATAAAGGAGCAATTATAATGGCCGGGGAAACTACACATTCTCCAACATATATAAATTATATTCAAAAGCTTGCAAAAGGCTTAGACTTGAAATTTATTGGCTATGTGGAGGAAAAGCCTACCTTATTGGCATTAGTTGCAAAAGCGCATTTATTTGTTTTTCCATCTGAAATCGAAGGCTTGTCGATAATGCTATTGGAAGTAGCGATCATCGGTAGAACCCCTTTGATCTGTAGTGACATCCCAGCTAACCTGCCAGTGTTTTCCAAGGAGGAGGTTTTATATTTTCGCAATAAGGATGCAGATGACCTTGCCAATAAATTTATATGGGCAGAAGACAATTGGCAGGAAATGTCACGGAACGTAGATAAAGCAAGAACAAAAGTATTGGAGGAATACTCAAGTCAGGTAATGGCCAGTAACTATAGCAAGCTTTATAATAAATTGCTTTATAAGTAAGATAGTTAGTAAAATGATCATAAATAGAAATGCAAATGGACTTTGCACCTCTAAAGTACCCGCCGGCTCCATCAACCGGTTATTATTAGTAATAGCTTACTGATAAGATAAAATTGAACCACCAATTGTCACTCGAAGAATTTTTCAAAAGGCATTTTTCCGGGTTTTCTTTCCCACAACGGTAAGAAAAATAATCTTTATATCGAGCAGAAAATTCCAATTCTCAATATACCAAAGATCGTGATTCACACGCTCCTGCTTTTGCTCCACTGTTTCAGTAGGTCCGCGCCACCCATTTACTTGTGCCCAACCTGTGATCCCAGGTTTTACGTAATGCCTGACCATGTAGTCATTTACAATTTTTCTGAAATCTTGAGCAAGAAAAGGGCGATGTGGTCGAGGCCCGACTATACTCATTTCACCTTTTAGTACATTAAAAAATTGAGGCAGTTCATCAAGATCAAATTTGCGCAAGTATTTTCCAAGATGGGTAATTCTCGGATCATTCTTCTCTGTTGACTTTGTACCGTTTAATGGATTATCGCAATCGGACATGGTCCTGAACTTATAGCATCTAAAAGTTCCACGGGCCTCTCCTTTTCGTATCGGCGCGTAGATAATTGGCCCATTCCTGTCAAGATAGATCAGGAGTGCAATAAGTAAAAAAATCGGGAACAAAATAACAATAGCGGTTAAGGCAAAAACGAAATCAAAAACTTTCTTTATTATGGCATTCAACTTATTGTCCAAAGGAACATTTCTCAACGGTACCGCGGGCAGACCTCCTACAGTTGAGAATTTAAAGTTACTTTTGAGGTACCTCAGATTTTCTGGAACTAAATTGACCCTGACCCCGTAATAATCAGCTACTTTTATGGCCTTCTTGATTTTTTCTTGTCTAAGTGATGCTACGGTAATGCATATGGCATCAACGGGTTGTGATTCCAGAATCTTTGGTAGGTCTTGAATGCTTCCTGAACTTTTTAAGCCAAATTTTTGGCTCTCTTTCGTTTGGTCGTTATGAAGATAACCAAGGATCTGATAACCGCGATCCCTAATACTTTGGGCAAAGTGAGCCGCGTGCAGCCAATTATCATCGGAGATAATCATCAAGATTTTCTTTTTACTTGACCTCCATTCCTTTAGTTGCCCGCTTGGCGTACGACTTGCAGTAAATAGCGGTGCTGGATTATTTATAGGTTTCTCCTTTTTAGTAGTAGAGTTTTTCATTATGTAAGAGGTGACTTAGCTTAAACAATCAGGACTGTCGAGCCTCGGAGAAATACATTATTTTTTAAAAAACAACTTGACAGATAAAGCTGACGGTTTGGGAGGGTTAATAGCGTTTTTGCAATATTTTGGTAAAGGCAGTTAAAAATACCAAAGGCATTGGATATTAGATATTTACTACTCATTTTACTATCAAGGCCACGGATCATGGAATATTTATAAAACGAATGCCCTTAGCATTCAAGCCA
>JBPCUG010000147.1:0-2896 GCA_051011275.1 Cyclobacteriaceae bacterium
GCGGGCTTGTTTAGTAAGAAAGTGAAAGATCTGGAAGCGATCCATGTATTTGTTTTTCAGAGCTTCAATCTCTTCCTTGAGCATAATATCACTAACATGCTGATTGGTATAGAAGAGTTTGAAACTACTTTGTGGTTCCGCTTGTAAATGTGTCTTAATGATCGATAAAATTGGGGTGATCCCACTGCCGGCGGCGAAGGCAGCATAGTCATTCCTTTTTTCTGACTCAACTGCAGTGAAGAATCTGCCATTAGGAGGCAATGCTTCCATGGTATCTCCCACTTTTAGTTTTTCATTGGCAAAGGTAGAGAACACGCCGCCGTCTACTTTTTTTACCGCCACCTTCCATTGGTTATCTAAGGGGCTTGAGCAGAGTGAGTAGGAGCGCCGTACTTGGATGTTGTCAATATTGGTTTGTAAGGTTAGGTATTGGCCCGCTTGGTATCTGAATACTTCTTGCCATTCCGGCTTTACCTGAAACGAGAGCACCACTGCCTCCTCGGTTGTTTTGTGGATGTCAATTACTTCTAAAGGGTAGAATTTGTGTGCCAAATCAATGGATAATCTGTTTGTACAAAACTAACGAATGTTCGTTAGATCAAGAATAAATCCAGCCATTTTCTAAGGTTTTCCCTTTGAAATGCCCGGGAGCTACAATTTAAGCTAAACAGAGGAAATTTTAACCTAATTACCTTAAATTGAAAATGTCAATTTACCCTTTGCCAAACCCGTTAGGCGATAGTATATGAACAACCGTATTGCACTTTTTATCCCCTGCTATGTTGACCAATTTTATCCGCAAGTGGGTATTGCCAGTTTGGAGCTCTTAAAAAAGCTGGGTTGCCAAGTAGAATACCCAATGGATCAGACCTGTTGTGGGCAGCCAATGGCAAATGCTGGCAATGAAAATGATGCCAGGGCTGCCTACCATCATTATATTGATACCTTCAAAAGTTACGATTACGTGGTGGCTCCTTCGGGCAGTTGCGTTTATCACGTTAGGAAACATTTCGACATTATAAAACAGACCAAAAAAGTAGCTCATTTGAGAAAGAACACACTTGACCTTTCGGAATTTCTGATAGATGTATTGAAGGTAGAAAAGCTAGAAGCTTCTTTTCCATTTAAGGTGGGTTTACACCAAAGCTGTCACGGGCAAAGGGGGCTAAGGCTTGGCCATTCCTCTGAACGAGTGGGAGAGGATTTTTCCAAACTGAGGCAGTTATTGCATTTGGTAAAAGACCTGAAGCTACAACCTCTGGATAGAGTAGATGAGTGTTGTGGGTTTGGGGGCACGTTTGCTGTCACAGAAGATGCAATTTCTGTGCAAATGGGACAAGACAGGCTAGATGATCATCAACGAAATGGTGTGGAGGTGATTACTGCCGGAGATATGAGCTGTTTAATGCATTTGGAGGGGATAGCCAGGCGAGAAAAGAGCTCGGTCAGAATAATGCATATTGCAGAAATATTGAATCATGAGTAGTCCACCGTCGATGGTCCACAGAATAAACTGAGAACTAAGAACTGAAAACTGAAACAATGTCCCATTCCAAAAATGCTGCTACTTTTCTTAAAGACCAGGATCGGGCCAAATGGCATGACCAATCGATCTGGTATTTAAGGGAGAGAAGAGACAACGGAGTGAGGCAGATTCCTGAGTGGGAAGAACTTCGAGAATTGGCCTCCCAGATCAAGGCGAATGTACTATCCAACTTAGATCAATACTTAATCCAATTTGAAGAGCAAGCAACCAACAATGGTGCTGTAGTGCATTGGGCTAAAGATGCACAGGAGCACAATCAGATTGTGCTCAGGATCTTACGGGAAAGCAAAATCAAAAATATAGTTAAGAGCAAATCTATGCTCACTGAAGAATGCCATCTCAACCCGTATTTGGAGAAAAATGGAATTAGTGTGGTAGATACCGATCTTGGGGAGCGTATTGTACAGCTCCGTGAAGAAGCGCCCAGTCATATCATTACTCCAGCAATCCATATAAAGAAAGAAGAGGTGGGTGACCTGTTCCATGAGCATCTTGGTACCGAAGCGGGCGCCAACGATCCTAAATACTTAACCGAGGCGGCCCGCCAACATCTGCGCAGCTATTTTCTTGATGGCCAGGCCGGTATCACGGGAGTTAACTTTGCTATTGCTGAAACCGGTGGCGTAGTAGTAGTGACCAATGAGGGCAATGCTGACTTAGGGGTACACTTGCATCCTGTGCAGATCCATTGTATGGGTATTGAAAAGATCATTCCCAGGCAAATTGACTTGGGCGTTTTTACTCGCGTGTTGGCCCGAAGTGCAACAGGACAAGCATTGTCCATTTATACTTCTCACTATCATCGGCCCAAGCCGGGAGGGCAGATGCACATTGTTATTGTCGACAATGGCAGAACCGAACAACTAGGCCGGCCTGATTTCAGAAAATCACTTGCCTGTATCCGCTGTGGGGCCTGCATGAATACCTGTCCTATCTATCGAAGGAGTGGAGGCTATAGCTACGAAGCCACAGTACCGGGCCCCATCGGCTCGATCCTTTCACCAGGTATCGATCTGGAAAAACATGCTGATCTGCCTTTTGCTTCTTCATTATGCGGTTCGTGTTCTGACGTATGCCCGGTGAAAATAGATATACATGACCAGCTTTATAAGTGGCGGCAATTGGTGGTCAAGAATGGATATCAATCCAAAAGGAAACGTGGTTGGCTACAACGGGCCAGCCACATCTTGTCCGAACCTGAGCTGTATGTTCGTTACGGGAAAAAAGCCCGGTGGTATTTGAAGAAGTTGCCCAAATGGATGATCTACAATCGATGGAATGTATGGGGCAAGCAGCGAGAGCTGCCTCAGACCCCCAAGGAAAGTTTTAAAGAATGGTACAACCGAACTC
>JBPCUG010000148.1:0-2685 GCA_051011275.1 Cyclobacteriaceae bacterium
ATTTTTTACTATATCCCCAGCAATGCTATGACTAACCTTGCATAAAAAAGTAAACTCATGGACATAGCATCTGCGTTTGGAAATATTAATTGGCTGTCAGTATTAGTTGCGGCAATATCGTCATTTGCCATCGGTGGCATTTGGTACGGACCGATCTTCGGGAAAACTTGGATGAAGGAGTTTGGGTTTACTGAGGATGATCTTAAAAAAAGATCGGTGCCAAAGACTTTTGGAGGAGCGCTGTTCTTGGCTTTCATTGCTGCACTAATCTTAGATATGTTCATTGGTGCGGAAGCGGAGCTTTCTTTTGGCGCTTCGGCCGGTTTTTTTGCCGGATTTGGCTGGGTAGCAACCTTTTTAGGTATACTTTACTTGTTTGAAATGCAATCCTTAAAAGCTTATCTGATCAACGCAGGATACTGTATCTTAGCATTAACTATCATGGGTACTATTCTCGGTGCCTGGTAAATAACTTGATATGGAGAAGGGATTACTCGAAAAAACAGGAAAGCCTCTTGATCACTGGATTGAGGTGGTAAGAAGATCAAAGTTGGAAAAGCACAAAGCGATAATTGACTTCTTAAAAGCAGAACATGGATTCACCCATGGCTTTGCCAATTTTGTTTCATTGAAAGCCAGGAAATCAGATGCTGGATCATTCGATGAACAGGATTTGGTGACCAATCAATATCAGGGCAAGGAAGATCTTAAGCCAATCTATGAAAAGCTAGTTGCAGCTATAAGTAAATTTGGTAAAGATATTACCAATACACCTAAGAAAGAGGCTGTTAGTATGATCAGGAAAAAGCAATTTGCTTTGATCAAGCCGGCCACTAAAACCCGTATTGACCTGGGCTTAAAGTTGAAGGGCAAACCCACCAGTGAACGCCTAGAACATTCTGGACCTTTTGGTGCTATGTGCACGCATCGGGTGCGACTTGCCAATGTGAATGATGTTGACAATGAATTGGTAAAGTGGCTTAAGGAAGCGTATGAGATGGCTGGCTAACAAAAACCAGTTATCTTGAACCTATTGGAGAGAAGCCGGCCAGCGGTGCTGCATCTTTTAGCTTTGGCTTCACCACTTCCCAAAATTTACCCTCCAATCTCTACCACATTTTACGTGAGATGAGTATCTTCTTCTTTTCGCCACTTTTGATTCATGGTTAAAACCGTATTTGTTGCACTCTTATTAGCTTTTTGTGCCTGTAAGTCTCAACAACCGCCTTCATTGGATCCTTCTGATAATATGAAGACTCAAGCTAAGGAACAATTGGGTGAACAAGCTTCTTTCCATTTGAACCAAACCAAATCTTTTTTGTTATGTAAAAGTCATACCGAAAAGAAAGGTGCTATGGCTCTGGGTCCGGTTCACTTTTTGGTTTATGACCAGGCTAGTGAGGAGCTATTGGTGGACAAAACCCTGGAAAAAGGAACGGTTGAATGGTATTCTGATCAGGAACTGCTAATAAAAACGATTCCTGGGATCACTAAGACCGGCGAGACTGAGGAAGACTACACTTACTTGCTGGATGTGGTAACGGGGAAGCAGAGAAAATTGAATTCATTAAAATAATATGAAGAGATACCTATTAACATTACTTATTGCGGGCCTGGTAATTGTGATTTACAACAATATATCACAGTCGAGGGTTGGACCGGTAGCCACCAATAGGACGAAGCCAAAATTATCTTTTACTCCGGAAGAGATATTAAAAGCAGAAAAGGCAGCCAAAGAGAAAAACAAAAAGCCCAAAACCAATAAACCCGACGAGTTTATCAAGTATCACCAGATGATCCGTACCAGGGATGGTAGAGAGGGTCCGGAATATGCAGCTAACTATAAGCTTACTGAATTAAAAACCGCGAGAGCCAAAAGGCAGCAGGTCCAACTTCGTACGCAAGCCTTAGATTGGGTTGAGCGCGGGCCTGGCAATGTACCTGGTCGGACAAGAGGGTTGTTGGTCATGCCAGGGGACCCGGATAAAAACACCTGGCTTGCCGGATCGGTTGGCGGTGGCGTCTGGAAGACCGAAGACGGAGGTCGATCCTGGTCCAATAAAACCCCTAACTTTCCTAGTCTGGCAACTGTTTCTTTAGCCCATTCACCGTTACAGCCGGATATCATTTACGCAGGTACCGGAGAGGCCTTTTCGGCATCTACTGGTTTTATTCCAGGTGATGGGATATTTAAATCGCTCGATGGGGGAGAGACCTGGTCTCAGTTAGCTTCCACTGATGGAAATCCGAATTTTGCAAATGTCAATCGCTTGATTGTAGATCCTGACAATCCTGATCTGGTGCTGGCTTGTACTAATT
The DNA here is from genome assembly GCA_051011275.1 of Cyclobacteriaceae bacterium. Lineage (GTDB taxonomy): Bacteria > Bacteroidota > Bacteroidia > Cytophagales > Cyclobacteriaceae > JBPCUG01. The sequence continues at coordinate 2,320 of JBPCUG010000148.1, forward strand.
CCAGTGGGAATACTGCTGATCAGCGATTCGGGATATTTAGATCGACTAATGGAGGAAGCACCTGGAGTAAGGTATATGACGGGGTGGACCAGGTACAACAGCTTGTAGCTACACCAGGAGACTTCAATATATTATATGGCTCAGTAAGAGCTAATGGAGTAGTGAAATCTACTGATGCGGGCTTGACCTGGCAAGATGCCAGTAACGGTTTGGAGCCGACCGGGCGTTTGGAAATGGCCATAGCTCCAACCAAACCGGACCGCCTGTATGCCACGGTGGAAGGAACGGTTTCGGGAAATTTTTCCGACCTCTATCTTTCGGATGATGCCGGGGCCAATTGGAACATAGTGTTGGAGGAAAATAATG